>JAIOPW010000079.1 GCA_021413665.1 Rhodocyclales bacterium
GGTGCGCGGTTACCTGTTTGGCGAGGCGCCGCCACCTTTCGACGTCCTGTTCTGGAACATGGATGCGACCAGGATGCCTGCGGCGATGCACAGCTGGTATCTGCGCAACTTGTATCTGGAGAACCTGCTGATCAAGAAGGATGCCCTGAAACTTGCGGGCGAGGACATTGATCTCGGGCGGATTTCACAGCCGCTGTATGCCGTGTCGGCCGAGGACGACCACATTGCCCCCTGGCGTCAGACCTTCCGCATCAACAATTTTGTCGCCGGGCCGCGCCGCTATGTGCTGTCGAGTTCGGGCCACATCCTGGGTATCGTGAATCCGGTGGTGAACCCGCCCAAGCGGGAGTATCACGTCGGTGCGGCTGAAAGGCACGATACGCCGGATGACTGGCGCGAGCGATCCGAACACCATGGCGGCAGTTGGTGGGAAGACTGGATGGCGTGGCTCAAGCCGCAGTCCGGCAAGCTGGTTGCAGCGCCTGCCGTAGCGACCAGGAAGTACCCGGCACTGGCCGACGCGCCGGGTACCTACGTACTGGAGTCGTGATGCGACGAATCGCCGAGCGTCGGTGGCAAAGGACGCATTGCAGTGAATCAAGGGGGATAGCGACAAGTCATGGCCAGTCCGCATAGTTCAGCAGAAGCAGGGCGCGAGTTGCGCCGCATCGTGCGCATCAACGAAGAGATCAAGAGTGTCGTATCCACGGCGTTCAAGATCAATCTCATGGCCATGAATGCAATTTTCCTCGCCAAGCGGGCCGGGCAGTCGGCACTGGGCTTTGGCGTACTCTCCAACGAGTTGCGCCGTTTCGCCGGCGATCTGCAGCAGCAGATGGCAGGTTTGCGTGATGCGACTTACGGTAGCGTTGCAACGGTCACGGCACTGCTTAATCAGTCGCGGATCAGCAGGCTGCTGGAGCGGACGCGGATCGAGGCGCAAGGCGAGGGCAAAGCCTTGATCCAGGCCCTTGCGAGCCGTCGCGGCGAGACCACGCTGGCCGACAACGACCAGCAGATGGCGGCCTTGAATCGCCGCCTCTCACACCTGATCGCCGACACGGCGCAGCTTGTTGAATTGGGAAGCGTCCTGGCGCGTTCAGCAAAGATCGAAGCTGCTTACGGTGGCGGTTTTTCCACTTCCCTAATGCAGGTATCGAGCGATTTCGAGAGGACCATCGGTGAGATTCAACGTTCCTTCGAGAACCTGACAAAAAACCAACCAGAGGACGTCGTCGCATGAAGACTGCACATGCCATCTATGAGGATGGCGACCACAAATGGCTCGCCATGGTTCGCGACAGCAGCCGCCCGGATTTTCTGATCGATACCAACGAGTACCTGGTGATCAGCGATGGCGACGCGCTTCTGCTCGATCCTGGCGGCAGCGAGATATTTCCCGCCGTCTTTTCGGCGGTCAGCACTGGCTTCGATCCGCGTCGGATCCACAAGATTTTTGCATCGCATCAGGACCCGGATGTCATTTCTTCGCTTTCGATGTGGCTTGAGTTCAACCCCGGGATAAAGTGCTACCTGAGCTGGCTGTGGCAGAGTTTCGTGCCCCATTTTGCTGGCCAGGCAGATACCTTTGTGCCCATTCCCGACAATGGTATGGACATCGTCGTCGGCGCCCGGCGACTGCAGGCGATACCGGCCCACTACCTGCATTCATCGGGTAACTTTCATCTTTACGATCCGAAGGCGAAGATCCTCTTTTCCGGCGATGTGGGAGCGGCGCTGCTGCCGCCCGCGGAGGATGGCCTGTTTGTCGAGGATTTCGATCGACATATTCGCCACGCGGAATCCTTTCACCGGCGCTGGATGGGGTCCGACAAGGCCAAGCGTGACTGGTGCGCACGTGTTTCGGCGCTAGACATCGACATGCTGTGTCCGCAGCATGGGGCGATATATCGGGGTGCGGACGTAGCGCGGTTTATCGACTGGTTTTCCCGGCTTGATGTAGGGGTATTGAAGGGCTGAGCCACTCCTTGCGCTGCATGCCGGAGATTGCGCTTTGCGCGCTGGTGCTTTGCATGCCGGGAATTGCGCTTTGCGCGCCGGCAAAGCGGGGGTTCTTGATGATGGTCAATGCCGATGGGCGAAGTGACCCCCAAAATCGATCGACATTACAAGGAGTCTGCCGCCGTGTCGATCACTACCCCCATGTTTCAGCACCACAAGCATTGCGACGAGATATTCGCCAGCGCCGAAGAGGCGTGCGCCAACGGAGACTGGGTGGTGGGCGAGAAGGCGTTCGTGCTTCTGGTCGACCAACTCGAGACCCATTTTCGCAGCGAGGAGGAGCTCCTGTTTCCGGCGTTTGAGAACGCCACCGGAATGACCTCCGGTCCGACCGAAGTGATGCGTGGCGAGCATCGGCAGATGCGCGATCTGTTGCAACAGATGCAGGGAGCGCTGGCTGCCCGCGATGCGGATGTTTTCGGAGGTGCCGCCGACACGTTGCTGATCCTCATGCAGCAGCACAACATGAAGGAGGAAAACATCCTGTATCCGATGTGCGACAACGCACTGGGCTCTTCCGATGTCGGCGCCGCCCTGGTCGACCGCCTGAAGGCGCCATGACAAAAGTGATCGACGGCCGCGAGCTGCAGCCGCCCGAGCCGATGGAGCAGACTCTGGAGGCTCTGGACACGCTTGCCGAAGGCGACGACCTGCTTCTGCTCCTTTACTGCCAGCCGCAGCCGCTGTTCAACGTTCTGGGCAAGAACGGCTACACATGGAGCGAGGAAGTT
>JAIOPW010000080.1 GCA_021413665.1 Rhodocyclales bacterium
CCGTGATCCAGGGCAGCCAATGCGGCGCGATCAATCCCGCCAGCCAGACACCGATCGAGCCCGCCAATGCATGGTTGAGCACGGTGGCGACGAAGATGCCGGCAATGATGGCCACTGGCTTGCGTAGCCGCGCGGCGAGGACAAAGGACAGCAACTGGGTCTTGTCGCCGATTTCGGCGATGGCGACCAGAGTGGTCGAGGTGAGAAATGCTTCGACGCTCAGCGCGTGGCCTTGCGGTGCTGGCAATCCGCCTTGTTGCACTCGACGTAGAGGTAAAGGGCGTGCTCTCGCACCGTGAAGCCGCGGTCCTCGGCGACCTTGTTTTGCCGCTTCTCGATTGCGGCGTCATAGAACTCCTCGACCCGCCCGCATTGCAGGCAGACCAGGTGGTCGTGGTGCTGCCCCTCATTCAGTTCAAAAATCGCCTTGCCCGACTCGAAATGATGGCGCTGCAGCAGACCGGCCTGCTCGAACTGGGTCAGCACCCGGTACACGGTGGCAAGTCCGATGTCCATGCCGTCGGCCAGCAGGTGGCGATAGACGTCTTCCGCGGTGACGTGACGCGGCGAGCCTTCGTCCTGCAGTTTATGGAAGAGGTCGAGAATCTTGAGGCGCGGGAAGGTCGCCTTGAGGCCGATGCTCTTCAGGTCGTCGGGATGGGTCATGAAGCAGTATGGGCTGGCTCGGGGCCGCTCAAGGACGCGCAGTGATGGAAGGCAGCTATGATATAGTTTTCGCGGCCCGATTGGGATAATGCAATCGGGAAAAGACGAGGCGTGCCGGAACAGGGCAGCCATCACCTACCAGCGGTATTCCCGGAATTTCCCGATGAAGCGTTTCCTGTTGTTACTGCCATTCCTGGCGGCCTGTTCCAGTACGCCGCAGATCACGAACTATTTGTCGCCCTATCGCATCGATGTGCGGCAGGGCAACTTCGTCACGCAGGACATGGTGGCGCAGTTGAAGCCGGGTCTGAGCCGCGAGCAAGTGCGTTTCATTCTTGGATCGCCCCTGGTTACCGATATGTTCCACGTTGACCGCTGGGACTACGTGTATCGCTTCCAGCCTGGACACGGCGAGGCTCAGCAGCGCCGTTTGACCGTGTTTTTCCAGGACAACAAGCTGACGCGCGTGACCGGAGACGTGGTCGCCGAGGACGTCGCCAAGGCGGATGCCCCCAAGCCGACTACCAAGATCATCGACATCCCGGGACCGGCCGCTGCCGGTGCCGACAGCCCGGAAAAGAAATAAGGCATGGAAAAGATCCGCTACGCCATTGCCGGCAGTTCAGGGCGCATGGGCCGGACCCTGATCGAGGCTGTGCAACAGGACGAAGGCGCGGTGCTGTCGGCCGCGCTCGAGCACGACAGCAGTCCGTTCCTCGGCAAGGATGCCGGCGAACTGGTCGGCGCACCTTGCGGCATCAGGATCGGTGCCGATCTGGACGCCGCCCTGGCGGTTTCCGACTGCCTGGTCGACTTTACGCGGCCGGAGGGAACGCTACAGCACATCGAGGCCTGTCGACGCCATCGCGTCAGCCTGGTGATTGGCACCACGGGCTTTTCAGCGGAGGGCAAGCAGGCCATCGCGGCTGCCGCGGGGGAAATACCCATTGTCTTTGCGCCGAATATGGCCGTCGGGGTCAATGCCGTGTTCCGCCTGCTCGATGTCGCGGCCCGCATCCTCAATGAAGGCTACGACGTAGAGGTGATCGAAGCGCATCATCGGCACAAGGTCGATGCGCCGTCCGGCACGGCCCTGCGCATGGGCGAAGTGGTCGCGGCGGCGCTCGGCCGCAGCCTCTCCGATTGTGCGGTGTACGGCCGCGAAGGTCATACCGGTGAGCGGCCGGCGACCCAGATCGGCTTTTCCACCATACGCGGCGGTGACATCGTCGGCGATCATACGGTGCTGTTTGCCGGCGCCGGCGAACGCATCGAGATCACCCACAAATCGGCCAGTCGCATGCCCTATGCGTTGGGTGCCTTGCGCGCCGGACGCTTCATGAGCGGACGCGGGCAGGGCCTGTTCGACATGCAGGACGTGCTGGGCCTGAAGTAGGCCGGTTCGAACGGGCGCGACTCCCGCGCGTTGCGGGAAGGGGGCTTACAAGCTATAATTCACCGGTTTGCCGGGCGCCATGTGAATCATGCGGTGTCCGGTTCCGATCGCTGAATTGCCTTGCTCCGGGAGCCCCATCGTGCCTCACTTTCCGCCCGCCCTTCTTGCCCTGGCCGACGGAACAGTTTTTAGAGGCAAAGGCATAGGCGCCAGCGGCAGCAGTGTCGGCGAAGTGGTGTTCAATACCGCGATGACCGGTTATCAGGAAATCCTGACCGACCCGTCCTATGCCCGGCAGATCGTCACCCTTACTTATCCCCACATTGGCAACTACGGCGTCAATCGCGAGGACTGCGAAGCGGATGCAATCCACGCCTCAGGCCTGGTGATCCGCGATCTGCCGCTGCTGGCCTCGAACTTCCGCAGCGAGCGCACGCTTGACGAATACCTGCGTGCCACGGGAGTGCTCGGCCTGGCTGATATCGACACGCGCATGCTGACCCGCATCCTGCGTGAAAAAGGTGCCCAGGCCGGCTGCCTCGTATCTGCCAATGCGGCCGGCGAACACCTTGACGCGGACGCTGCCGTGGCACAGGCGCGGGCTTTCCCCGGCCTGGCCGGTATGGATCTGGCGCAGGTGGTCAGCGCAAAGCAGGCCTACGCCTGGCGCGAGGGTGAGTGGAAGCTTGGTGAAGGCTTCACGCAGCCGGACAACTTCCGTTTCCACGTGGTCGCCTACGACTTCGGCGTCAAGCGCAACATCCTGCGCATGCTGGCTTCGCGCGGCTGCAAGCTGACCGTGGTGCCGGCGCAGACCCCCGCCGCCGAAGTGCTGGCGCTCAAGCCGGACGGCGTGTTCCTGTCCAACGGTCCCGGCGACCCGGAACCCTGCGATTACGCCATCGCCGCCATCCGCGTTTTCCTCGAAATGAAACTGCCGACCTTCGGCATCTGCCTCGGCCACCAGTTGCTCGGCTTGGCCGCGGGCGGCCGTACGCTGAAGATGAAGTTCGGCCACCACGGCGCCAACCATCCGGTCAAGGACCTCGAGACCGGGCAGGTGCTGATCACCAGCCAGAACCACGGCTTCGCCGTCGATCCGACGACCCTTCCGGCAAACGTCAAGGTGACCCACGTCTCGCTGTTCGACGGCAGCCTGCAGGGCATGGCCTGGACCGATCGCCCCGCCTTCTGCTTCCAGGGCCACCCCGAAGCCAGCCCGGGTCCGCACGACGTGGCCTATCTGTTCGATCGCTTCATCAAGTCGATGGAGCAAAACTAAAATGCCAAAGCGTACCGACATCCACAGCATCCTGATCATCGGCGCAGGCCCGATCATCATCGGCCAGGCCTGCGAGTTCGACTATTCCGGCGCCCAGGCCTGCAAGGCACTGCGCGAAGAGGGCTACCGCGTCATCCTGGTGAATTCGAACCCGGCGACGATCATGACCGACCCGAACATGGCGGACGTGACCTACATCGAGCCGATCACCTGGCGCGTGCTGGAAAACATCATCGCCAAGGAGCGGCCCGACGCCGTGCTGCCGACCATGGGCGGCCAGACCGCGCTGAATTGCGCGCTCGACCTGGCCAAGCATGGCGTGCTGGAGAAGTACGGAGTCGAAATGATCGGCGCCTCGCGCGAAGCCATCGACATGGCCGAGGACCGCGAGAAGTTCAAGCAGGCCATGACCCGCATCGGCCTCGGCTCGGCGCGTTCGGGCATCGCCCACAGCATGGAAGAAGCGCAGCAGGTACAGGGCGCCATGGGCTTTCCCACCATCATCCGGCCGTCCTTCACCATGGGCGGCTCGGGTGGCGGCATTGCCTACAACCAGGAGGAGTTCGTCGAGATCTGCAAGCGCGGCCTCGAAGCCTCGCCGACCAAGGAACTCCTGATCGAGGAATCGCTGCTCGGCTGGAAAGAGTACGAGATGGAGGTGGTGCGCGACCGCAAAGACAACTGCATCATCATCTGCTCCATCGAAAACCTCGATCCGATGGGCGTGCATACCGGCGATTCGATCACCGTCGCCCCGGCACAGACCCTGACAGACCGCGAATATCAGATCATGCGCAATGCCAGCATTGCCGTGCTGCGCGAGATCGGTGTCGATACCGGCGGCTCCAACGTGCAGTTCGCCATCAACCCGGAGAACGGGGTGATGGTGGTGATCGAGATGAACCCGCGCGTGTCGCGCTCCTCGGCGCTGGCCTCAAAGGCAACCGGTTTCCCGATCGCCAAGGTCGCGGCCAAGCTCGCCGTCGGCTACACGCTCGACGAACTGAAGAACGACATCACCGGCGGCGCCACGCCCGCTTCGTTCGAGCCGTCGATCGACTACGTGGTGACCAAGGTGCCGCGCTTTGCCTTCGAGAAATTCCCGCAGGCCAACGACCGGCTGACCACGCAGATGAAGTCGGTCGGCGAAGTCATGGCAATCGGCCGCAGTTTCCAGGAATCGATGCAGAAGGCGCTGCGCGGGCTTGAGGTCAGCGTCTATGGCTTCGACGAGATCAATGCCGACCGCGAGGAAATCAACCGCGAACTCGCCAGCCCAGGCCCGCAACGCCTCTGGTACGTGGCCCAGGCCATGCGCGAAGGCTACACGCTACAGGAGGTGTTCGATCTGACGAAGATCGATCCCTGGTTCCTGGTGCAGATCGAGGAAATCGTCACCATCGAAGGCTGGATGCGTTCGCAGAACCTGGACGACCTCGATGCCGTCACCCTGCGCAACCTTAAGCGCAAGGGATTTTCGGATCGTCGCATCGGCACCCTGGTCAATGCCAGCGCCAATCCGGCCGCGGGCGCCAGCGGCGAGACGGCGGTGCGCGAACGACGCCACGCGCTTGGTGTGCGTCCCGTCTACAAGCGCGTCGATACCTGTGCCTCGGAATTCTCGACGGCCACCGCCTACATGTATTCGACCTACGAGGACGAGTGCGAAGCGCGGCCGACCAAGCGCAAGAAGATCATGGTGCTCGGCGGCGGTCCCAACCGGATCGGCCAGGGCATCGAATTCGACTACTGCTGCGTGCATGCGGCGCTGGCGATGCGCGAGGACGGCTACGAGACCATCATGGTCAACTGTAATCCGGAAACCGTGTCCACCGACTACGACACGTCGGACCGTCTGTATTTCGAGCCGGTGACGCTGGAAGACATGCTCGAAATCGTCCATGTCGAGCAGCCGACCGGCGTCATCGTGCAGTTCGGCGGCCAGACCCCGCTGAAACGGGCGCGCGAACTCGAAGCCAACGGCGTTCCCATCATCGGCACCAGCCCCGACATGATCGACGCCGCGGAAGATCGCGAGCGCTTCCAGAAGCTGCTGCACGACCTCGGCCTCAAGCAGCCGCCGAACCGAACCGCGCGCACCGAGCCGGACGCGATCCGCCTCGCCGCCGAGATCGGCTACCCGCTGGTGGTGCGGCCCTCCTACGTGCTGGGCGGTCGCGCCATGGAAATCGTGCACGAACAGAAGGACCTCGAGCGTTACATGCGCGACGCGATCAAGGTGTCCTTCGATTCTCCCGTGCTGCTCGACCGCTTCCTCAACGACGCCATCGAAGTCGATGTCGATGCCCTGTCCGACGGCAAGCAGGTCGTGATCGGCGGCATCATGGAACACATCGAACAGGCCGGCGTGCACTCGGGCGATTCGGCCTGTTCGCTGCCGCCGTTTTCCCTGAGCCCCGAAATTCAGGACGAACTGCGCCGCCAGACGGAAATGATGGCCAAGGGCCTCAACGTAGTCGGCCTGATGAACGTCCAGTTCGCCATCCAGGGTCGTGGCACGGATGCCGTGGTTTACGTGCTGGAAGTGAATCCGCGTGCTTCGCGTACCGTTCCCTTCGTCTCCAAGGCCACCAGCCTGCCGTTGGCCAAGATCGCGGCGCGCTGCATGGCCGGCCGCAGTCTCGCCGATCAGGGTGTGACGCGCGAAATCATCCCGCCCTATTTTTCGGTGAAGGAAGCCGTATTCCCTTTCATCAAGTTCCCGGGTGTCGACACTATCCTGGGTCCCGAAATGAAGTCCACCGGCGAGGTGATGGGGGTCGGCCGCAGCTTCGGCGAAGCCTTCGTCAAGTCGCAACTCGCCGCCGGCACGCGTTTGCCGAAATCGGGCAAGGTTTTCCTCAGCGTCAAGCCGGCTGATCGGCCGAAGGCAGTCGAGGTCGCGCGCGAACTGCACGAACTCGGTTTTGCGCTGGTCGCCACGCGCGGCACGGGCGGCGCGATCGAGGCCGCGGGTATTCCGGTCGGCATGGTAAACAAGGTAACCGAGGGCCGGCCGCATATCGTAGACATGATCAAGAACGGCGAGATCGTGCTGATCATCAACACGGTGGAGGAAAAGCGCACCGCGATCGCCGATTCGCGCTCGATTCGCACCTCCGCCATTGGCGCCAAAGTCACGCTGTTCACCACCATCGAGGGCGGTCGCGCCGCCTGCGCCGGCATGCGCCACGACGGTCTCGAAACCTATTCACTGCAGGCCTTGCACGCCGAATTATGATGATGACTCACTTCCCCCCATCCCCCTTCTCGAAGAAGGGGGTGCACGAGCGCACCCCTTGGGGAAAGTTGACGGCCCACCGCCCTTCCCCCGCCCCACGGGCGGGGGCGACCAGTCACCTCCCCCGCTTGGCGGGGGAGGGCGGGAGGGGGTGTTCATCCCTATCCCGCGCTAGCGCGGGCGGCCCGGCAGAGGCGACGGCATGAGCGGAAAATTTCCCATCACCCTGCGCGGGGCGGAGCTGTTGCGCAAGGAACTGCAACGCCTGAAGACCATCGACCGGCCGGCGGTGATCGCCGCCATTGCCGAGGCGCGCTCGCACGGCGACCTCTCGGAGAACGCCGAGTACGACGCCGCCAAGGAGCGCCAGGGCTTTATCGAGGGCCGCCTGAAAGAGGTCGAGGGCAAGCTGGGCAATGCCCAGATCATCGATCCGGCATCGCTCGATGCCGATGGGCGCGTCGTGTTCGGCGCCACAGTGGAACTGGAAGACATGGAAAACGGCAGCGTCGTCACTTACCAGATCGTCGGCGATGACGAAGCCGACATCAAGGCCGGCATGATTTCGCTGAACTCGCCGGTGGCGCGCGCCCTGATCGGCAAGTTCGGTGGCGATGTCGCCGAGGTGCACACCCCCGGCGGACGGCGTGAGTACGAGATACTCGACGTCAAATACGTGTGAGCCCACCCCGCAAACCCCGCTTCGCTCGGTTCTCCCCTCAAGGGGCCAAGAACCGCTCGGGGCGGCCCTTCGCGTTTCTTGAGAGATGAAGTCGCTGGCGGCAGCGCTCTACAGCATCGCGGTGACGGCCTGGGTCGGCAGCCTGCTGGCAATCGGATTCATTGCCGCTCCCCTGTTGTTCGCCCGTATCGCGGACCGCGCCGTCGCCGGTGCATTGGCAGGCGACATGTTCATTTTCGCGGCCTGGGTCGGACTCGCCAGCGGCAGCTATCTGACGCTGTACCTGCTGCTGGTCAAGGGCTGGCGCGCATTCCAGTCGGGTGTGTTCTGGATCGTGCTGCTTATGCTTGCCCTCGCGGCGGCCGGGCACTTCGGCGTGCAACCGATTCTGGCGCAGCTCAAGGCTGACGCGCTGCCGCGTCAGGTCATGGAAAGCGCCCTGCGCGACCGCTTTGCCACCTGGCACGGGGTGTCGAGCGCGCTGTACCTGGTGCAAACCCTGCTGGGGATCGCACTGGTGGTCCTGCAAGAGCGGGGCAGGGGGCGCTAGCGCTTGCGGCTTCGGGCTTCAGCGCGACAGCGACGCGCGATCTTCACGTTCGATGCCGTAAAGTCGCAGTTTGATCAGTTCGTGGGCCTTGAGGCAACGGTCGATCTCCGCCAGGACGGATGGTGTCAGTCCTTTCTGGCTGATGGAAACGACGGGATTCAGGTGATGCGCGGCGGCGCGAAGGGCGCGGCGCTGGGCCGGGCCCAGTTGGGTGGTATTTTCAGTCATGGCGGGATTGTAGCGTGAGCGCGAAGATCGAGAGCAACAAGAAGGTCAAGAAGAACAAGACCACCAAGGCCTGGATCACCGAGCACGTCAATGATGCCTACGTGCAGCGTGCCAGAGTGGAAGGTTGGCGTTCCCGCGCCGCCTTCAAGCTGACCGAGATCGACGACAAGGACAAGCTGCTGCGGCCTGGCATGACCGTGGTCGACCTCGGTTCGGCGCCCGGCAGCTGGTCGCAGGTCGCCGCGAAACGGGTGGCTCCCGGCGGGCGGCTGATCGCACTCGATCTGCTGCCGATGGAGCCGGTGCATGGCGTCGAATTCATCCAGGGCGATTTTCACGACGACGACGTGCTGAAAGCGCTGTCCGATGCCCTCGCAGGCCGCCAGGTCGACCTTGTATTGTCGGACATGGCCCCCAATATGTCGGGTATCGGCATGGTCGATCAGGCGCGCGTGATGGTCCTGGCCGAGTTGACGCTGGAGTTTTGCGCGCTGCACCTGAAACCCGGGGGCGACATGTTGACCAAGGTGTTTCAGGGCGACGGCTTCATGGAACTGCGCCGCGCGCTGCAGGATCAGTTTCAGACCTTGCAGATGAGAAAACCGGCCGCCTCGCGCAATCGCAGTGCCGAGATTTACCTGCTGGCGAGGAACAAGAAGGCCTGAAGCACGGTCCATGCGGTTTGCAGGGCATGGCAATCAGCCTTAGAATGAACCGATATGTAGTCCCGACCGAGGGAAAGAGAGGCTCCACCTTGAATAACATGTTCAAAAATATGGCGATCTGGCTGGTGATCGGCATCGTTCTGATGACGGTGTTCAACCAGTTCAACACGCGCCAGGCCGTGCTCGGTTCGCTGGAGTACTCCCAGTTCCTCGAAGAGGTGAAGCAGGGCCGCGTCACCAAGGTCGTGATCCAGGGCCGGACCCTGGAAGCCACGACCACGGATGGCAAGAGGATTACGACCTACGCGCCGCCCGACCTGTGGATGGTGTCCGATCTGCTGAAGAACAATGTCAAGGTGGTCGCCAAGCCCGAGGAAGAGCAGTCCTTCCTGACCAGCATTTTCGTTTCGTGGTTCCCGGTGCTGCTGCTGATCGGCGTCTGGGTGTTCTTCATGCGCCAGATGCAGGGCGGCGGCAAGGGCGGAGCCTTCTCCTTCGGCAAGAGCCGCGCGCGGATGATGGATGAATCATCCAACACCATCACCTTCGCCGATGTTGCCGGCTGCGACGAGGCCAAGGAAGAAGTCTACGAAATGGTCGACTTCCTGCGCGACCCGACCAAGTTCCAGAAACTCGGCGGCCGCATTCCGCGCGGCGTGCTGCTGGTCGGCTCGCCCGGTACCGGCAAGACCCTGCTGGCCAAGGCGATCGCCGGCGAGGCCAAGGTGCCCTTCTTCTCGATTTCCGGTTCCGACTTCGTCGAGATGTTCGTCGGCGTCGGTGCGGCGCGCGTGCGCGACATGTTCGATCAGGCCAAGAAAGCCGCGCCCTGCATCATCTTCATCGACGAACTCGATGCCGTCGGCCGCCAGCGTGGTGCCGGCCTCGGTGGCGGCAACGACGAGCGCGAACAGACGCTGAACCAGATGTTGGTCGAGATGGACGGCTTCGAAGGCTCCGCCGGCGTCATCGTGGTCGCTGCCACCAACCGTCCGGACGTGCTCGACCCGGCGCTGCTGCGCCCCGGCCGTTTCGACCGCCAGGTGGTGGTGCCGCTGCCCGACATCCGTGGCCGCGAGCAGATCCTCAAGGTACACATGCGCAAGGTGCCGGTGGCGCCGGACATCGACGCTTCGATCCTGGCACGCGGCTGCCCCGGGTTCTCCGGCGCCGACTTGGCCAACCTGGTCAATGAAGCCGCGCTGTTTGCCGCGCGCAGCAACAAGCGCCTGGTGGACATGGAAGACTTCGAACGCGCCAAGGACAAGATCATGATGGGCGCCGAGCGTCGTTCCATGGTGATGCCGGAAGAGGAACGCCGCAACACCGCGTATCACGAATCCGGTCACGCCGTGGTCGCCAAACTGTTGCCCAAGACCGATCCGGTGCACAAGGTGACCGTCATTCCGCGCGGTCGTGCGCTGGGTTTGACCATGCAGCTGCCCGATCAGGAACGCTACAGCCAGGATCGTGAGCGCCTGCTGTGCACCATTGCCGTCCTGTTCGGCGGCCGGATTGCCGAGGAATTGTTCATGCAGCAGATGACCACCGGCGCTTCCAACGACTTCCAGCGTGCCACCGATCTGGCGCGGCGCATGGTGACGCAATGGGGCATGTCCGACAGCCTGGGTACGATGGTTTACGGCGAAGAGGAAGGCGAGATATTCCTCGGGCGCTCCGTCACCACGCACAAGAACATGTCGGAAGCCACCATGCAGAAGGTGGATATCGAGATTCGCCGCGTGCTCGACGAACAGTACGCGCGCGCGCGCAAATTGCTTGAAGACAACCGCGACAAGGTCGAGGCCATGACCGCGGCTTTGCTGGAGTTGGAAACCATCGACGCCGACCAGATCAACGACATCATGGCCGGCCTGCCGCCGCGCCCGCCCAAGCCTTCCAGCGCGCCTCCCGCGCCGCGGGCTGATAGCGGCACTCCGGGTGCGGAGCCCAACGCGCCTGCACCGGCCTGAGGCCTATTTCACTCAGGAGCCGCCGAAGCTTTGCCGATTCGGCGGCTCCCTGTTTTTCATGACCCAGCCTTTTCACTGCGGCCGCCACGTTCTCAATGCCGAGCGTCCACTCATCATGGGCATCGTCAACCTGTCCGACGATTCCTTTTCCGGTGACGGCCTGCATGGCGATGTTGATGCCGCTATCGCGCAGGGCCTGCGGCTGCTCGAAGAGGGTGCCCACATTCTCGACTTCGGTGCCGAATCGTCGCGACCCGGAGCGGTCCCGATCCCGGCCCAGCGGGAGCTTGACAGGCTGCTGCCGGTGATCGAGGCCCTGCGCGACTGCGGCGCTCCGCTGTCGGTCGACACGGTCAAGCCGGAAGTCATGCGCGCCGTACTGGCCGCCGGCGCCGACATGATCAACGACATCAACGCACTGCGCGCACCGGGCGCCCTGGAGATTGTCGCCGCAAGCCAGGCTGCGGTTTGCCTGATGCACATGCAGGGAAATCCGGGCAGCATGCAGGACGAACCGCACTATGACGACATCGTCGCCGAGGTCGCCGGGTTCCTCGGCGAGCGTGTTGCAGCGGCGGAAGCGGCGGGCATCGCCCTGAGCCGCATCGCGGTCGATCCGGGCTTCGGTTTTGGCAAGACCCTCGAACACAATCTGGCGCTGCTGCGTCGCCTCGGGGAAATGGTGGTGCCGGGCTTGCCGCTGCTGGTAGGCCTGTCGCGCAAGTCCATGCTCGGCCTGCTTACCGGGCGTGCGGCACCGGACCGGATCCATGCCGGTGTCGCGGCCCATGTGCTGGCGGTCGAGCGGGGTGCGCGCATAGTGCGCGTGCATGACGTCGCCGCGACGCGCGACGCGCTGGCGGTAGTGCAAGCTGTGGAGGATTACTGAATGGGACGCAAGTATTTCGGTACCGACGGCATCCGTGGTCGTGTCGGGCAGTCGCCGATAACGCCGGATTTCGTCATGCGCCTCGGCTATGCCGCCGGCTCGGCACTGGTGGCGCGCGAAAGCGGGGGGACGACGGAACGACCCGCGGTACTGATCGGCAAGGACACGCGGATTTCCGGCTACATGCTGGAAGCCGCGCTGGAGGCCGGATTCGCGGCCGCCGGAGTGGATGTGATGCTGTGCGGGCCGATGCCGACGCCGGCCGTGGCCTATCTCACACGGGCGTTGCGTCTGCAAGCGGGGGTGGTGATCTCCGCCTCGCACAATCGTTTCGACGACAACGGCATCAAGTTCTTTTCGGCGCAGGGCGCCAAGCTGCCCGACGCGGTTGAACTCGACATTGAGGCGCGGCTCGAACAGCCGATGACCTGCATGGAGTCGGCCCGGCTCGGCAAGGCGCGTCGCGTTGACGACGCCGCCGGCCGCTACATCGAGTTCTGCAAGAGCACCTTTCCCAACGACCTCGACCTGCGCGGCCTCAAGATCGTGGTGGACAGCGCCCACGGCGCCGCCTATTACGTCGCGCCCAGCGTGTTCCATGAACTCGGTGCGGAGATAGTCGGCGTCGGCGACACGCCGAACGGTCTCAACATCAACCTCGATGTGGGTGCCACCGCGCCGGAGGCATTGCGTCGCGCCGTGCTGGACACCCATGCCGACTGCGGTATCGCGCTCGACGGCGACGGCGACCGGCTGGTCATGATTGATGCGGCAGGCACGCTCTATGATGGCGACCAGTTGCTCTACGTGATCGCCCGCCATCGTGCGCGCAGCCAGCCGGTACCCGGCGTGGCAGGCACCCTGATGAGCAATCTCGGCTTCGAACATGCACTGGCAAGGATGGGCATCAGCCTCGGCCGCGCCAGGGTCGGTGACCGTTACGTACTGGAGTTGATGCAGGAGAAGGGTTGGTTGTTCGGCGGCGAGAACTCCGGCCACATCATCTGCCTCGACCGCCACACCACGGGCGACGGCATCATCGCCGCTCTGCAGGTGCTGGCTGCGTTGCGCGCGACCGGCGAGACCCTGGCTGCGGCCTGCGCCGACTTGACGCTGTATCCGCAGAAGCTGATCAACGTGAAGATGCCAAAGGGTTTCGACTGGGCGGGTGCTGCCGGCATCAAGCTGGCGGTAAGCGCCGCCGAGTCGACGCTCGACGGCAACGGACGCGTCCTGCTGCGCCCTTCGGGCACCGAGCCTCTGCTGCGGGTAATGGTGGAAGGCCGAGATGCCACGGTCGTGACCGGGCAGGCGGAGGCGATCGCAGGGGCGGTGCGTCAGGCTTTTGGCAGCTAGCCGGGCCTGCTGCCTTGCATCAGGGATTGTGTACTGCGCGCAGCACCGTCTGCGTCTCGTCGTGCCGCACCCGGTTGGTGAACCACCAGATTCCTGCCTTCTTGATCGTCCAGTCGGCTTCGGTGCCGGCCAGCAACAGTGAAGCCAGCCGCCCCAACGCGGGTTGATGGCTGACCAGGATGATCGCGCCCGGATGGTCGGGCCAGTCCGCGGCGCCGAGCAGGTCCGCCGTCGCCGCGCCGATGCCGAGCTGCTTTTTGATCTTTACCGGCAGGCCGAGAACTTCCGCGGTCTGCAATGCGCGTCGAGTGGGGCTCGATAGCACCGCTACTCGCGGCAGCCTTTGGCGTCGCAGCCATTCGGCCACCTCTTGTGCCTGCTTGAGGCCTTGTGCGGTGAGTTCCCGGTCGGTGTCGGCGATCGGACCCCCGGTTTCCTTTGCTTCGGCATGACGCCACAATATCAAGTCCACGTCGTCCTCCGAATCGGCAAGGCGGAAGACCAGGTCATACGTGTGACGCGGGCATGACAGCGGAAGTGGTGACTAGATCGCGTAACACTGCTGAAGTGGGGCGATAGTCGGCGCCGACAGCACGGCGCTAGCTTCGGTATGGCCGAGCGGTGTGCCGGCAATCGCGAGGTGTTGGCGACGATCGACGAATACGACGCTGCCGGGTATGTGTTTGGCCGCCTTTTTGGCTTCGCTGAGGGCCGCAGAAACATCGTAGTGGCCGAGGAAGGCGCCCGGCAAGACCGTTACGCAGCCGATCGACAGCGCCGGAATGGGGTGAAATACGGGCTGCCCCCGCCGGTCTTCATCCCGATAGCCGCCAGCCGCGAGGTGCTCTGCGGTGAGATGCTGCGGCAGCGCAGTGTCGAATTCCGCTATTACGCGTCGTAGCCGCGATTCCCAGTTTTCGCTCTGCATCAGCACGATGAAGTCGTCGCCGCCAACGTGACCGACGAAATCCATATGATCGGCGACAGCTTCGGTCAGTAGCGCGCCGACTTGTTGAATCATCTGATCGCCGCGGCGATAGCCATAGGCATCGTTGTACGGCTTGAAATGGTCCAGATCGCAGTACGCGGCGACGAAGCCGCGTTGCGCGTCGATCAGTCGATCCATCTGCTCGTTGATCGGCACGTTGCCGGGAAGCTGGGTCAGCGGATTGGCATAGCGGGCGGCGCGAATCTGCATGTCGGTGATGATCGCCATCAGTTCCCGCAGGAAGCCGACACCGCGATAGCTGCCGTTTCCAGTGATGACGAAGGTGTCGCACATCTCGGTGCCGCGCAGGCTGCCGATGATCTGTGCGGCTTCCTGCACGCTCTTGGCCGCATCGAAGATCAGTGGCGGATCCATGACCATGGTGCACGAACGCTTGCCGTAGAGCTCGCGGCGAAACGGGCGGGCAAAGCGATCGATCAGCGCACTTCGCGTGATCATGCCGACCGGCTGACCGCCGGCGACCACTGGCACGATGTTGAGCGCCGGTTGATGCTCGAAGATGCGATAAACGGCATCGTTGTCGGTTTCCGGGGAAACTGTCGGCACCTCGTGCAGAAGCTGGTCAATGCGTGGCATGCGGCGCTCGGAGTGCGGACGCGACGGTAGTACCAGAATGCCTTCGTGGTTCGCGGCCAGGGGAAGGTTGTGCGGCACGCTGGCGATCACGCGGTGCGGCCGCGCGATGCCGAAGCCTTGCAGATATGGGATGCCGAGATCGCGGAGCACGGCCAGTTGCGCGTCGGTTTCGACGCCTTCTGCAATCAGGGCGCTGCCGCAGGCGTCGGCGATCTCGTGCATGGCGCGAACGAAGTGCAGCTTGAGCGGGTCCTTGTCAATGTCGGCGACAAAGTGGCGGTCAATCTTGACGAACTCCGGCCGTACTTCCGACCACATCCGCAGATTGGAGAAGCCTTCGCCCATGTCGTCCATGGCGATCTGGATGCCGATCCGGCGAAAGTCCTGAAGGGTTTCCTGCAGGTCGGAGAAATCTGTCACCGACTCGTTCTCGGTCAGCTCGATGACAATTCGCGACGGCGGCACGCCGAGTCGCAGCAGGTCCTGTCGAATTGCGGTGAGCCTCCTGCGGCTGGCGTGCAGGCAACCGATGCTCATGTTCAGGAAAAGGCGCAACGCGCAATTCTGCTCGGCGAATTGCAGGATGGCGGTTTCAACCGCCAGCCATTCCAGTTCGTGCGTGCATTGTGCCTCTGCAGCGGCGGCGAACAGTGCCGCTGGAGTGTGAAGTTCGGAATTGTCAGGGCCGCGTATCAGGGCTTCGCACGCAAGATAGCTTCCGTTACGGACATCGAGGATCGGTTGGTACACGGCATGCAGCCCGTGATCGTCCATCAGGCGCCGCAGCTCGCGGCTGCGATGGTGTGGGTCGGTGACGACCCTTTCTCGTTGAGAATGCATGGCCGTGTTCATGGCGTGACCTATGGCGGGGAGTGTGCGAAGCATTTTCACTTGCTACTGTTGCGGAAGTATTGCAGCCCGTTGACGGCTCGATTCGCGTACTACCTCACTGATGCGCCATCAGCCATCTGCTTCCTGTAGCGCGAGCCACTCTCGAATCTGGATCAAGACCCACGATTCATCGTCGAGTGGCAGGTCATGACCGGCTGTCGGGTGAATCGCGAACCCGGTTTGCCACTGTTCGGCGAGTTTTTGCGAACACCGTGGATCGACCAGCGTGTCCCCGGCGCCGGCCAGCAGCAGCAGGCGGTCCAACGGGCTGCGGTGAGGTGCCCGGTAGCGCGCGGCCGCCAGCAGTTGGCGCAGGGCGTTGCGCGCGGAAACAGGATTCTCGCGGCGCCATCGCAGCCATGCCTGGATCACGCCCCGGGGCTTGGCCACCAGTCGGGTTGTCATGCCGAGGATTGTGGCTTCCAGTTCTTCGTCGCTCGCGCAGCCCGATAGCAGGCGCAACAGGCGCGGATAGTTGGCCGGGCGCAAACGCTGATGGAAGGGACTGAAGGGCCGCAGGCTGGTGCTGATCAGCACTGCCGTTGAAATATCGTCACGGTGCCGCTCCGCCCAGGCCACTGCGACCATTGCGCCGAGCGACATCGCCAGCACCCGGCAGGGCGGCACGATACCCAGGTTTCCCAATTCGGCATGGCAGTAGTCCGCCATGGCTTCGACGCTGAGCGGGCTCTCCAGGTAGTTGAGCTTGCCGTTGCCGGGCAGGTCGAGGCAGATCGCCGGTGCAGCGCCGAGCGATTCGCCCAGATGCTGCGGGAACATTCCCCAGTGGCGCGATTCTCGTGTCAGGCCGCGCAATAGTATCCACGGCGTCATGCTGCCATTCCTCCGTACCAGCGCTGCATGGCGCGCGCCAGGTGTAGTTCGCGCGCTGCGCCGGCGGGTTGCCACAGGGCATGGCCACTGGCGGCTCGCGTCATGAAATCGAGCCATGAGATATGGCGCCTGAGCACGCGCTGGCGGCGATGCTCGATCAGCGGATTGAAAATGCCGTGGCGCGACAGCAGTTGCCGCGGGTTCTTCTTCACCCACAGCCAGGAGCCCATTTCCAGCGTCAGCGGCAGGAATACGCGCCCGGCCTGCTCCAGCGAGCGAAGGTAAAGGTAGTCCCACAGGTCGCCGTGCGCCAGGTATTGCCGGCTCTGCGGTTCGAACACGTAGCGATGATGGCTGTGGGTCTGGTCGAAGATTTCCATCAGCGCATGCATTTCCGCCAAATGGGGGATGGGTCGTGCGGTATGGGCGTAGGGGAACCAGATCCGGTCGTGCACGCCGAAACCGGAATGGCAGTCGATGGCGATGCTGAAGCTGTGGCTCAGCAGTTCTTCATCCACCAGACGGCACAGCGCCCTGGTTTCGGCCTCCATCGGGCTGTCGGCGGGACCGCGATACCAGGGCAGCCCGGGACCGAAACGATGGCCGCCGATCAGGAAGGGTACTTTCTCCAGCGCCTCCAGCGGTGCGTTGCGCATCAGGTCGACGCCGTTAGGATTGGCGCGCGTGCGCCGCCACATGCCGCCGGGATTGACTGCCGGGACAAAGACCAGGCGGACCTGTTCCAGCTGACGGTGCAGGGTGGTGTCCCAGCGCAGGCGGCTGGTGACGCTTTGCAGAAAGGCGATGACGACCTGGGCGCCGATTCGCTCCAGGCCGTGGACTCCACCGAAGATGCCGATGGCGGGGACCGCCGGGGCCGGGTTGCCGAGGGTGATGGCGTGTAGCGGCAGGCGCCTGTCGCCGCATTCGATCTCGCACAGCGTCCTCGCCTCGAAGGCGATGCCGGCACCGGCCGCGATGCGGTCTATTTCGTCCAGTTCGTCAACAAGTGCGTCGGCCATTGCGGTCTTTCCGGTCATTCGCCCGAACTGTCATCGTCTTGAAAACCTGCTGCAACACTGGTGCGCTATCGTTGTCCCGTCCGCCACAACCCGTACGAGGAACACCCCATGAAGGCCTACATCGACCGCTTCTTCGGTGACATCGACCGCGTATTTGACGAATGCTGGGTGGTGATCTGGCAACTCGACGATTTCTGATCCGGCGCTTCCGGCCGTGTGCCGCAAGCGCCAGCTCTGGTCCATCGATTCGAAGGAGGAGACACCATGACGCGTCGCTACATTGCCCGTCCCGCACTTGCCATCGGCAGCACCCTGCTGTGGGGTCTGATTGAATTGCTGGCCCTGTTTCGCTCGCGCTGGAGCGGCTTCGACCGCTCTGGCCGCGGCTGACCGCCACCGCCCAGAGCCGATTGCATGGTCAAGGTTGTCGTGCACGCCAGGAGGGACGAGTGAACAGGGATCAGTATCGCCAAAAACAGGGCTGGCGCTCTGCCGCGCCGGTCGCCGTCGCGCTGTGTGGCGCACATGGCGCAAGCGCGTCCGGGCGAACCGATGGCAACGTGTATCAGGCGGGCCCGGACATCGTGGCATGTGCGTTATGCATGCTCCTGGTCCAGTCGCGGCAGCTTGATGCCGGCGATCCGCGCCAGCTTGTCGGGGATGTCCGCGAGCAGGCCTGCATGGCGAGGTCCGTGCCAGCCGCCGACCAGCGTGACAGCTTCGCGCAGGTGCGGGTCGTGCCCGGCGCAGACCATTAGCAGGTTGCCGGCACTGGCGAGGTCGTTGAGCTGCCCCAGTTCCTCCTGCAGGCCGGCGAGTCGCTTGACCACGATGACGCCGGACTTGCCGGGAATCATCGGCCCGAAGAACTCGACGGCGTAGCGCAGGCGCTTGATGCCGATGCGTAGTTGATGCAGCGAGGACGGGTCATCGACCCGTGCCGCCGCGCCGAGTTCGTGCACTGCGCGCAGCAGCCGGCGCAGGCGCCGGTCGGCGAACTGCAGCAGTGACTGCGCCGCGACGCCGCCATCCGGGGGCCCGACGAAAGGCGAGCCCTGCAGCAACCTGCCGGCAGTCAGCAGCAGGCGGCAGTAGGAGGGCTGCTGCATCGTGCGCCTGGCGTCGCTGCGGGCGGCGTACAGGCGGTTGATGATGGCGCTGGCGAGATCGGTCAGGCGCGGCTCGTCGGGTAGCGCCGCGGCCACCGGCGCCACGATTTCCGCCATCAGCACGTCGAGGTCGCGGACCTGGCCGAGGGGGCGCATCAATTCACGCATCGGCGGCACCAGTTGCTCGGCAAAGCCTTCCGGCAGCACCGGGCGGAACATTCGCAGGGCAGCGCGCAGGCGGCGCGTGGCAACCCGCATCTGGTGCACGTATTCCGGGTCGTCGCGGGTTACGGCGCCATCGTGGTTGAGTTGCAGGTGAGACAGGCAGTCGAGTGCGATCAGGCGGAAAGCCGCCAGCGGCGTGTCGCCCGCATCGATCGCCACGTCGCCTGCCTTGACCGGGGTCGGGCGCGTGTTGTGGAACAGCCGGTATCCGCGTTCCGCCTTTGACAGCAGCAGCGGCGGCAGGGCCTCGCGTTCCGCCAGTTGCAGGGCCAGGGCATAGAGACCGTCGATGCCGCCGTCGAGCAGTTGCAGTTCGACTTCGGAGATGGTTTCGCGGCGGCCGTTGGAGGCAATCCAGCCGCGGTCGAGCTTGACCTGGATGCGGGTATGCGGATCCGGATCGAGTTGCCAGAGGCTGCGCCGAAAGTTGGTTTCGAAGACGGCGGTGAGGCGCCCGGCAATCTTGTCCCGTTGCAGCAGGTCGCGCAGGTCCGCCTCCTCGATGGCGGAAAAATCGAAGTGGTTGAGGTAGGGCGACTGCCACTCCGGTCGGCGTGTCAGGCCGCCGTCGGACTCGCCCTGGCGCTTGACCATCTGCTGCCAGGAGGCGCCGTGCTTGCGCAAGCGCAGCAGGACGCCGGCGCGGCGCAGGGCCATGCGCCCG
>JAIOPW010000063.1 GCA_021413665.1 Rhodocyclales bacterium
TTCATCGAACGGCTGATGGTGCAGCTGGCACAACGCGGCAACATAGTCGCGCGCGTCAAAGGCGGCGATCCTTTTGTGTTCGGCCGCGGCGGCGAGGAAGCGCTGACGCTGGCGCAGGCCGGCATTACCTGCGAGGTGATACCGGGCATTACCGCCGGTATCGGCGTGCCTGCCACTTTGGGCATACCGGTTACCCATCGCGACGTGGCGCGCGGCGTCACTTTCGTGACCGGGCATGCGCGCGATGGCACGGGTCCCGACTGGGCAGCGCTCGCGCACACCGGCACTACGCTGGTGATTTATATGGGCATGCAACGCGTGGTGGAGATAACCGCGGCATTGCAGGAGGCGGGCATGGCAAGCGTTACGCCGGCAGCCGTCATACAGCACGGCACGACCGAATTGCAGCGCCACGTCATCGCCACGCTCGCGACCCTGGCGGATGCGGCGCGTGCCGCAGAGTTGGGCAGCCCCGCATTGATTGTGATCGGCGAGGTGGTCGGGCTGGCGCACGCGACCGAACTCGCAGCATACCAATTACGCACGGCCTGACGTCCCCGGGAGGACGCATATGCAGAAAATGAAGCTCGTGATGATAGGCAACGGCATGGCGGGGGTGCGCACCCTCGAAGAGTTGCTGAAAATATCGCCCGACCTCTACGACATCACGGTGTTCGGCGCCGAGCCGCACGCGAATTACAACCGCATCCTGCTCTCGCCGGTGCTGGCGGGGGAGATGACGTTAAAAGAGATCATGCTGAACGATCTCGACTGGTACGCCGCCAACGGCATCACGCTGCATCTGAACAAGAAGATTGTGAAAATCGACCGCCGCGCGAAAAAAGTCATTGCTGCCGACGGCACCGAGGCCGACTACGACCGCCTGCTGCTCGCGACCGGCTCCAACCCGTTCATTCTGCCGATTCCCGGCGTGAAACTCGAAGGCGTGATCACGTACCGCGATATTCACGACACCAATGCGATGATAGATGCGGCGTCGCGGTTCAAGCACGCGGTGGTGATAGGCGGCGGCCTGCTTGGCCTGGAGGCGGCCAACGGCCTCAAGCTGCGCGGCATGAACGTGACCGTCGTGCACCTGATGGAATGGCTGATGGAGCGCCAGCTCGACCGCCCGGCGGCGGGCATGTTGCAGCAATCGCTGGAAGCCAAGGGCCTGCATTTCATGCTGAAGACCCAGACGGCGGAAATCGTCGGCGACAGCGACGACGGCAAAGGCGGGCGCGTCAAAAGCGTGCGCTTCAAGGATGGCAGCGAACTCGCCGCCGATCTCGTCGTGATGGCGGTCGGCATACGCCCGAATACCGACCTGGCGGAATCCGCGGGCCTGTATTGCAATCGCGGCATCGTGGTCAGTGACACCATGCAGACATACGATCCGCGCATCTATGCCGTCGGCGAATGCGCGGCCCATCGCGGCATTGCTTACGGCCTGGTCGCGCCGCTCTTTGAAATGGCGAAAGTCTGCGCCAATCATCTGGCCCATTTCGGCATCGGCCGCTACCAGGGCTCTGTGATTTCGACCAAGCTCAAAGTCACGGGCATCGATCTGTTTTCGGCGGGCGACTTTTCGGGCGGCGCCGACACCGAGGAAATCGTGCTGCACGACTCGGTCGGCGGCGTTTACAAGCGGCTGGTGCTGCGCGACAACAAGGTCATCGGCAGCGTGCTCTACGGCGACACGGTGGATGGCGCTTATTATTTCCAATTGCTGCGCGACAAGCAGGACATCCACGAGATCCGCGACCACCTGATGTTCGGCCAGTCGCATCTGGGCAACAGCGGCCACCTCGGGCAGAACCGGGCCGCCGCGATGTCCGACGAGATGGAAGTCTGCGGCTGCAACGGCGTGTGCAAAGGCACCATCGTCAAGGCGATCAAGGAGCAGGGGCTTTTCACGCTCGATGACGTGCGCAAGCATACGAAAGCATCGAGCTCATGCGGGTCGTGCACCGGTCTGGTCGAA
>JAIOPW010000081.1 GCA_021413665.1 Rhodocyclales bacterium
GCCTTCCATCACTTCGGATTTGACCGACAGCAGTTTGCTCGTCCCGTCCGCCCGCTTCGCCGACAGCGTCCCCGACAGGTGCGTGATCTGCCCCGCCGTCGCCGCTTGCGCTACCGGCGCACACACCACCCCTACGGCCAAAGCCGCCATCAGAACCCACTTCACTTCGCCTTGCCCCTCACGAGCACTGCGCAACTTGCTTCTTCGATGGTTTCTCATCTTTCTTCCCGTCCTTGCCGTCGTCTGACTTCTTCTTGTCCCTGTCGTCTTCATCCTCACCGAACCCGCCGTCCTTGTCACCCTTGTCGCCCTTTGCACTATCGAACTTCCGCGGCCCATTGTCGTCGGTCGGCGTTGTCGTGGGATCGACATCGTCGACGGCGCGGCCGAGCAGGTTGGCCAGCAGCGCAAGCACGCCTGTGTTGTTTTGCGCGTAGGTGATTTCCAGGCCCGCGCCGGGAAGCGCCGGAGTGCTGGTATCCACCGCAAAGAAGCCACTTCCGCCGACGACCGTATCGGTGGTGTCTTCGCCATCGATCACGACTCCGCCGGAATTACGGGTCAGGAAGGTGAGATGGGTGGTCGCCACTACACCCGTGCCGATGTCGGAAAGAATATAGGACGGATTCGGGTTGCCCGGGGCGTCGTTCAGATACAGGGTCGAAGTCGGACCCAGCATATCCAGGAACACATCGTTGGCCGCATTGATATAGGAACCGTTGTTCAGGCGGATGTCGCCGCCGACGGCGATGCTGGCATCGGCGTAAGGTGGACTCATCTGCGTGTAGCCCGCCCAGATGTGACCACCGTCATTGATGTTGAGGTCGCCGCCCACCAGCATCTCGAGGTCGCCGCTGGTGGTCTTGATGTAGCCGCCGGTGATGTCGACGTCGCCCGCAACCACGGCCAGCAGGTGGTTGTCGGCATGCAGTCCGCCCGAATTGCTGATGTTAAGGGCGCCCGCCACAACAGCAATGTTCTTGGCATCGACGGCGGAGTCGACCTGGATGGTCGCCGCCGCAAGTCCAAGGTTGTTGTTGGGCAGCGAGAATGCGCCGGCAAAGTCCATGATTCCAACGGCACCCAACAAAACGCTGGATGCGGCACCCGGAACGTTGATGAACGGCCCGCCGGCATTCAAGGTCATGTTGCTTCCGGCAAGAATGGCCAAGTCGCCTCCGTTGTCCACCTCGAAGCTGTGGCTGGCCGTGAGTACAAGGTCACTTCCACCATGAGAGAACCTGACGCTGTTACCCGCCATCGCGCCATCGACAATGCCGATGTTGCCCGGCGTCGCCGCGGCATTATTGCGGATCGAAATACCCCCGTTTGGCGCCGAACCGCTGACGCTGGAAGTAATGTTGCCGGTCGTGGCCGTGTCGGCGCTGATGGCAAGGCCGCCCGCGGCGCCCCCGTTGGTGCTGTAGAGGCTGACGCTGCCCGCGGTGATGTTCGTCACTCCGAAGCCGTTGTTGTCGTGAATGTCGTAGAACGCCGAGATCGTCGAACTGCCCGTGCCGGAATTGATGGTTCCCAGCCCGACGCTGCGGCCGTTGAACGTGATGGTCTGGTTGACGGAAGTGGCATCGAGATTGCCGACGCGGTTTTCAAAGCTCAACAGTCCGATTGTGCCGGCACTGAGATCAGCATCGGCATCGAGCCAATCGGTCGCGATCATGCCGCCCGCGATTTGACTGATGCCCCCGGCCCCCCGCGCGTCCAGCAGGACGGAACCGCCGGTGCCAATACCGGTGCCGATGAGGCCCTTGCCCAGCGTCATGGCGCCGGCGCCGCCCAGTCCCGAATGCAGGCTGAAGGTACCGCCGGCCTTGCTGCCGATGCGGTCCGACAATGCCGTGGCGCTGTTCATCGCAATCGCGCCCTGGCTGTTGATGACGAGGTTGATCGGGGTGTTCCGGACGCCGCCGATCAGGGCCATCGATCCTCCGTCCTGACCCGCGGTGCCGCCGTTGAGCGTCAGGTCGCCGCCGACATTGAGCGTGATACTGGTCAGGCTGCCGGCGTCGGAACCGATGACGGCCGGGGCATACCATTTCAGCGTGGCTGGCGAGGCGTCGCTGTAGAGCAGCGCGGCGCCGACCGGTTCCGGGCTGGTGCCGCCGTTCAGCGTCAGGTTGCCGCTGGTATTGACCGTGATCGAGGAGCCGCCACCAATGTAGGCGCCACCGAAATTCGCACCACCACCGTCGAGAAGAATGCTGGCCGCGGTGAGATTCAGGGCGCCGTTGGCGCTTATGCCGGCATCGTTCTGGACGTAGTCATCGTGGATTCCGCCGACATAAATTCCGCCCGAACTGCCACCGCTGATGGAAACGGCGCCAGTGGCGACGATGGTACTGGTTCCGTCGGCATCGATGCCCGCGTAGTTGCCGTTGCCGCCGCTGCCCCCGATGATGGTGATGGTCGACGCGGCGATGGTCTGCGAGCTCTTGCTGCGGATCTGCGCCGAGTTGTGCGTGGCGCAACTTGCACAGATCAGCCGCTGACTGGGCAGGCCGTAGTCTTCATAGCTGCTTTGGTTGGTGAGCGCCGAGTTGCCGCCGGTGAGGTTGATGGCAAGCGTGCCGCCGTTGAGGATCGTTTGCGCGCCCGCCGATTCGATCGACGCGCCAGCGCCTGACGCACTCGTGGTGCCGGCCATGCCGCCGGTCAGGACGAGTGTGTGCGTGCCGGCCGCGGTGAAATTGATGGTCTGCGTGCCCCCGGAACTGATGCGGGTGTAGCCACCGCCAGCACCACCGGCCGAAGCCTGAACAACGAGGTCGCTCAATGCGCCCTTGAGCTGGATGCTCTGGTTGCCGGCCGACTTGAGTTCGACGCTGCCACCCGGGTCAAAATAGTTGACCAAGGTCAGGTCGCCCCAGGTTTCGACCGCCATCACTGCGGAGGACTCGACACGGGTGGATCCGGACAGATTGCGCTTTATCAGAATGTCGCCGCCGGACTTCAGCGTCATGTCACCGGCCGACTGAATCTGGGCGTCGATGATCTGGATCGAGCCGACACCGCTGGTCACGGTTGGCGCGGTCACCGAACTGGTATTGTCCCAGCCGCCGACCAGCATGAGCTTGCCCAGCGAGGCAATGCCCGCGCCTCCCCAGAGGATTCCGCTCGCCAGCAGGCCGATATCCCCCGTGGTTCCGATAATGCCGGTCGGGATAGTGAGGTCGCCGGCGCTATTGACCAGCGACGCGTTGTTAACCGTGACCCCGGAGAAAGACGGGGCGCCACCGCCGGCGATGTCCACCCAGCCCGGCCCGTTGATCGTGGTATTGATAAAGGAATGGGCTCCGGTGAAATCCTGGGAAAGCGCCAACTTGCCGCCCGCACCGATGTTGACCGCGCCACGAATTACGTCAGCGTTCTGCATCGATAGTACTTTGCCCGCGCCGATGTTGAGCACGCCGCCGGGAGCCTGGTTGTACTTGACCTCCCATGCGGTGTAGTTCGTGGAGCCGCCGTTGGTGCCATTGACGTTGATGGTGCCGGCATTATTCAGCGCGCCATCCTGCGTTCCGTTTTCGCTGAGGAACGACCATCCGGCAGACGAGGTGATGTTCACCACGCCGCCCGCAGTGTTGTTGAAAGCGGAGTAGTAAGTGCCGTCGTGCAAGTCGATATAGGACTCGCCGGACATATTGAGGATGCCCTGGTTTTCCCAGGTCTTTGCGCCCGGTCCACCGACGATCACTCCTGACACCGCGCTGCTGGCGGCGGAGCCACTGAAAGTGAGCGTGGAGCCCGATTGCACTTCTACCTTGCGGCTGGTCGCCGGATTGAAATTGACCGTAAGCGGGCTGCTGGCGACGGTTGTCTGGAATGTGGTGCTGCCACCGGTGAATTTTATGTCGTTACCGGCAGAGAGTGAAAGAACCCGTGCCGAACCCGTACCATTTGTAATGACGATGGCGCCGCTGACAGATGCATCGAATTTGATGTCATCGCCCACATCTGAAATTATCGCCACGTTACCCGTCGTGAGCCCGGTATTGATAGTGGTGGCGGTCAAGGTGGAGATGCCGACGCCCGCCTGGAAAGGGGAGGGTCCGGGAATATTCAGGTCCGAGCCGGTATTGATGATCGTAAGGCCACTCGGATCAAGCAACCATGTCCCGGCAAGCCCAAACGCGGCCGACACATCGGCTGCCCGGGTCGCGTCCAGATACCGCTTGCCGGAAGTTTCCACGAAGCCACCATTTCCACCCGTGGCGCCGCCCCGGGCGAAAATACTGCCGTAGGCCCGCGCCGTATCGTCGGCCCAGACGATCACCGTCCCGCCAGCGCCGACTTCCGTGGCGTCGGCCCTGAGTACCGCATCCTTGCCTAAATAGGTAATGCTGGCGTTCTGAATCTCGGAGTTCTTTCCCTGGTAGTCGCCGCCGACGCGAATGTAGCCGCCGCCGGCAGTGCCTGATACGTCGATTTCGGCGTCGTTCATGACCGCAACGCGGTCACCCAGCACGTCGACCTGCCCGCCCTTGCCGCCGACGCTGGTGGCGTCCAGCCTGCCACCTTCGACCAGCGTGTCGCCCGTGGCCTTGAGGAAGATCCTGCCGCCTTCATTGACCACGCTGCTGGCATTCAAGAGGCCGCTATTCCTGACGATGACGCCGGCGATGCCGATGCGTCCGGCGTCCGCCGTGATCGTGCCGAGGTTGGTGGCGTTGCCCGCCGCCCCGGTGATGTCCACCTTGACGCCCGGCGTGGCGCTGTCAATCAGGCTCACCGTC
>JAIOPW010000112.1 GCA_021413665.1 Rhodocyclales bacterium
GGTATCCGGCTTTGCGCAACTGCGAGAGGTCGGCCTCGGTGAAACTCTGGTACTTGCCCTTCAATGCGTCCGGGAAGGGGATGTATTCGATGACACCCTGGGCCACCAGTTCGGCCACTGATTGCGCGGACTTGCCTTCCAGCGCGCGGCAGGCATTTACGGTTGCGGCGGCCAGTTCGTTGAAGGTTTGCGCGCGTCCGGTGCCCAGGTTGAAGATGCCGGAGGTGCGGGTTTCGAGGAAATCCATGTTCACCCGGACCACGTCGCCGACGTAGACGAAATCGCGCTTCTGTTCCCCGTTGCCGTATCCCCCGTAGCTTTCAAACAGCTTGACCTTGCCCGAGGCGCGGTACTGGTTGAAATGGTGGAAAGCCACCGATGCCATGCGTCCCTTGTGCTGTTCGCGCGGACCATAGACATTGAAATAGCGGAAACCGGCGATCTGGGAGTCGGCGCCGGCGAGACGGCGCCGCACCACCTGATCGAAGAGGAACTTGGAATAGCCATACACATTCAGCGGCGCTTCGACCTCGCGGTCTTCACGGAACTGGCCACCGCCGCCGTAGACGGAGGCGGACGAGGCATATAACAGCGGAACCCCTTGCTCGGCACAGAAATCCAGCAGCGACACTGAATACCGGTAGTTGTTCGACATCATGTAGCGGCCGTCGGTTTCCATGGTGTCGGAGCACGCCCCCTGGTGCAGGATGGCCTCGACACCGTCGTCAAGCTGACCGCTTTCGACCAGGTCGAGGAACTCGGTCTTGTCGATGTAGTCCGCGATCTCGCAGTCGGTGAGGTTGAGGAACTTGTCGGCGTGCGTCAGGTTGTCAACCGCGATGATGTCGGATATTCCCCGCTCGTTGAGCGCCTTGACCAGATTTGCGCCGATGAACCCGCAGGCGCCGGTGACTACGTAGTACATAGGATTCCTAAGTGACTTGTTTCAATTCTTCGAGCGAGCACGTCGCCGTGCCCAGCTTGCCGACGACCACACCCGCTGCGAGGTTGGCTTGGCGCATGGCTTGGGGCAGGGGCAGGCCGCTGCCCAGCATCACCGCGAGCGTGGCAATGACCGTGTCTCCGGCACCGCTGACATCATAAACCTCGCGCGTCACCGCCGGCTCATGGGTAACGCCACTGTCCGCAAACAGGGTCATGCCCTCCTCGCTGCGGGTAACCAGCAGCGCCTCCAGCTTCAATTCGTGGCGCAGGCGGGTGGCCTTCTGCGCGAGTTCCGCATCGTCGCGCCAGCGGCCGACCACCTGGCGCAGTTCCGATCGATTCGGCGTCAGCAGGGTCGCGCCGGTATAGCGAGCGTAGTCCTCGCCCTTCGGATCGACCAGAACCGGCTTGCCGGCCGCACGGGCAAGCCGGATCATTTCAGTGATGTGTGCGAGACCGCCCTTGCCATAGTCGGAAAGAATCACCACGTCGCAGACCGCCAGCCGCGATTCGAAATCGGCCAGTTTGGCTTGCAGTACCTCGTGATTCGGTGCGTTTTCAAAATCGATGCGCAACAATTGCTGCTGACGGCCGACCACGCGCAGCTTGACCGTGGTACTGAACTTTTCATCCTCATGCAGGCTGCACTCGATGCCGGAGTCGGTCATGAGTTTTGTCAGGCTCTGCCCCGCTTCGTCCGCGCCGACCACGGAAAGCAGCGTTACCCGGGCACCCAGCGCGGCACAGTTGCGTGCCACGTTGGCAGCGCCACCAGGACGTTCTTCAGTGCGCTCGACCTTGACCACCGGTACCGGCGCTTCCGGCGAAATACGCAGAACATCGCCGAACCAGTAACGATCCAGCATCACGTCGCCGACAATCAGGATGCGTGTGGCGGAAGTATCGGGAACAGTATTCATGGTCTTCCGATGGCGAAGTACTCAAGCCCCGCCTTGCGCGGCACGGCCGGGTCGTAAAGATTGCGGCCGTCGAAAATCACCGGCGTCTTCAGTTTGGCCTTGATCGCGTCGAAGTCCGGGCTGCGGAATTCCTTCCACTCGGTGACAATGGCCAGGGCATCGGCACCGTCCAGCGCCTCCATCGGCGTGGTGGCAAAGCTGATGCGCGGGTTCCGGCCCAGAACCCGTTGCGCTTCATGGACCGCGACCGGATCGTAGGCGCGGATGGACGCGCCCCGCGCCAGCAGGTCGGCAATCAGGACCAGGCTCGGCGCTTCGCGCATGTCGTCGGTATTCGGCTTGAAGGCCAGGCCCCAGAGGGCAAAGGTCTTGCCGCCGAGATCATGGCCGAAACGCCTGGTGATTTTTTGCCCGAGCACGCCTTTCTGCGTTTCATTGGCGCTCTCGACGGCTTGCAGCACCTGCAAATCCCGGCCCGCATCCTGTGCGGTGCGGATCAGTGCCTGCACGTCCTTGGGAAAGCAGGAACCGCCGTAGCCGGCTCCCGGGTAAAGGAAATGGAAGCCGATACGCGGATCGGAACCGATGCCCTTCCTGACCAGTTCAATGTCTGCGCCAAGCGCTTCAGCCAGGTTCGCCAACTCGTTCATGAAGCTGATGCGGGTCGCGAGCATGGCGTTGGCGGCGTATTTCGTGAGCTCCGCGCTCTTCAGGTCCATCACGATCAGGCGTTCGTGGTTGCGCTGGAAGGGCGCGTAGAGTTCCCGCATCAGATCGATGGCACGGTGATCGTCGGAGCCGACCACGATGCGGTCAGGCTTCATGAAGTCGTCCACCGCC
>JAIOPW010000088.1 GCA_021413665.1 Rhodocyclales bacterium
ACGGCGGCCCTGCCCGGCGCACGCAAGCTGCTGGCGCCCTTCGTCGCGCTCGGCTGCCGCGTCGTCGAACTCTCGGCCAAGCTCGACGCCTCGCCCCTGCTGCCGCTGCTGGCCGGCGAAAGCTCGGTGCTGGTCGGGCAAAGCGGCATGGGCAAGTCCACCCTGACCAACGCCCTGGTGCCCGGCGCCACCGCGCCCACCCGCGAACTCTCCACCGCGCTCGACAGCGGCAAGCACACCACCACCTACGCCCGCCTCTACAAATTGCCCAGTGATACATGCCCGGGGGGCACCCTGATCGACAGCCCCGGCCTGCAGGAATTCGGCCTCAAACACCTGACGCCGCAGGAGATCGAATACGGCTTCGCCGAGTTCCGCCCCTTCCTCGGCCAGTGCCGCTTCCGCGACTGCCAGCACGACGCCGAGCCTGGCTGCGCGATCAAGGACGCGGTCACCGCTGGTACCATCCATCCACGCCGCCTCGACCACTTCCACCAGTTCATCAGCGAGAACCGCCATGGACCGTACTGAGCGCTTCTACAAGATCGACCAGATGATCCACGACCGCAAGCTCGTGCCCTTCGTCGACCTCATGGCCGCGCTGGAAGTCTCGCGCGCCACCTTGAAGCGCGACCTCGAATACATGCGCAACCGGCTCAATGCACCCATCGTCTGGGACAGGGACGCCGGCGGCTACCGCTTCGACACCCCGCACCCCGACGGCGGCGCCCAGTACGAACTGCCCGGCCTCTGGTTCAACTCGGGCGAAGTCCATGCGCTGCTGACCATGCAGCACCTGCTGGTCGACCTCGATCCCGGCGGCATCCTGACGCCGCACATCCAGCCGCTGATCGCGCGCCTCAACAGCCTGCTCGGCAGCGCCGAGAACACCGCCGAGGAAATCCGCCGCCGCGTGCTGATCGTCGGCCTGGGCAAACGCGAGCTCAAGCTCGCGCATTTCGAGAAGGTCGGCGCCGCGCTGCTGCGCCGCAAGCGCCTGGCCATCACCTACTTCGCCCGCGGCAGCGGCCAGACCACCGAGCGCGAAGTCTCGCCGCAGCGCCTGGTGTATTACCGCGAGAACTGGTACCTCGACGCCTGGTGCCACCTGCGCAACGACATCCGCAACTTCGCCCTTGATTCCATCAAGCAAGCCAACGTCATCGAACGGAAGGCGCGCGAAGTCTCGCGCCGCAGCATGGACGAAGTGCTCGGCCCGGGCTACGGCATCTTCTCCGGACGCAAGCTGCAACACGCGAAGCTGCGCTTCACCCCCGAGCGCGCGCGCTGGGTGTCGCAGGAAACCTGGCA
>JAIOPW010000113.1 GCA_021413665.1 Rhodocyclales bacterium
GTGGTCAGCGGGTTGATATTGAGGGTGACCGTGCCGCCGGAGACGACGCTGGTGGCCATCAGGTTGGCATTGAGGTCCTTGGGCACTCCCGTTGCTTCGTCCAGATAGTCGTCGCCGCCGTTGGCATCCACCAGCCTGGCGATGACGATGCCGGTGTAGCTGCCGACATTGACGGTAAATTTGCCGGTGGCGTCGAGCGTGGATTCCCCCAGCTTGGTCGTGCCGTCGGCGGCGTAGATCTCGACTTTGAGGCCGTTGCCGCCGAGTACGGGGCCGGCAACGACGATGCCGGAAATGATGTTATTGACCACGGCAGCGACGGCACTGCCGCCGCCACCCGCTGCGGCTGCGACGCCGCCAAGGGCCAAGCCGCCAAGTCCCAGTCCGCCGAAGCCGGTACCACCCGCCGCCGCACCCGACCCGGCGGCAGCATCCCCCGCTGCCGCCGTAGCGGGTGTGCCGCCCGCAGCCGCTTCGCCTGCCGCAGGCTCGGTGACGGCGCCGGTATCGGCTTGCGCCAGTTGCATGGAGGCGTCGGTCGGGGCGGATGTGGCGTCATCTTCGCTCCGCGCTGTTGCTTCGTCTCCGGAATCCCTGTTCCTGCCTTCCCTGGGGTCGCGCATCTTGCGCTGGGTGTTCCTGGCGGGTGCCGTCACACCATGATTGCCGGCGATGGTGTTGAGCAGGCCGTGGAGGTCAAAGTTTCCCATGATGTGTTTCCTTTGATGAACTAGCGTTCCGACAGTGATTCGGCAAGGGTCTTGGTGATCGGTTTGGTGATGTAGGCGAGCACGCTCTGGCTACCGGTGGTGATGTCCACCGTGGCGGTCATGCCGGGCTGGATTGCAACGGGTTTGCCGGGGTGCTGGCGGTTGCGAACCGCCAGCGCGGTTTCGTCGATACGGATGTGGACGCGGTAATACGCCTGGTCGCCGTGCTGGGTTTTCTCGAAGAGGGCGTCGGGGCTGATGTAGATGACCTGGCCGCGCAGGACGCCGTAGATGCTGTAGTCGAAAGCGTCGAGCTTGATGGCGGCGGGCAGGTCCTTGCGGATGTAGGCGATGTCGGCGGGTTTGAGCTTGGCTTCGACAATCAGCGCGCTGCCGGTGGGCAGCAGTTCCATGATGACGTCGCCGGGACGCACCTTGGCGCCGGGCGTGGTGAGCTGGATGTTATTGACCAGGCCGTCGGCGGGCGCCGTTATCTCGGTGCGCTCGAAGACAGCGGTGCGCTCGGCCAGTGCCTGCTGCTGGGTGGAGAGGTCTTCTTCGGCCTTGGTCATCTCGGCCTGGGCGTCCTGGAAGTATTTGTTGCGCCGGTTGGTGATCTGGCCCTTGAGGTCGGCCACCTGCTTTTGCAGGCGGATGACTTCGGCCTGGCCGATGTCGCCGGTGGCCAGCAGCTTTTCGGAGAGCGTGAGTTCTTCGCGCACCAGTCCCAGGCTTTCTTGCAGTGCGGCGACTTCGGCCCTGATCGCCCCCTGGCGGCGCTGGAAGAGTTCGGTCTGGTTCTGCACGAAAGCCGGATGCGCGCGCACATCGGCGGGGAATGCAAGCGGGCGGTTGAAGACTTCGGCTTGCAGGCGGATGAGCGTGGCTTTCAGCGCCGCCACCTTGCCCAGGCTGTCGCGCCAGGCGGCTTCGGCCTGGCTGCGGTCGAGCCGGGCGAGCACCTGTCCCTTCTTGACATTTTCGCCTTCGCGCACCAGCAGGCTTTCGATGACGCCGTCGTTGGCTGACTGGATCACCTGGGTGCGGGAGGTGGCGATGACCTGACCCTGGGCGCGGGCGATCTGGTCAAGATCGGAAAAGCCGGCCCAGGTGCCGAGGGTGGCGACGATGATGAACACCAGAAGGATGAGCCAGCGGCTGCCGGACGCGGGTTGAAGGAAGTTCATGGGGTCTCCTCCGGCTTGCCGGAATGCATGTCCTGCGACGTGCGCGCCTGGGCGGCACTCTGGCGCAGCCGCTCGAGCACGGTCGCCTTGGGGCCGTCGATGACACCGCCCCCCGGAAGCAAGACGATGAAGCGGTCGACAAGGCCGAGCAGGACCGGCTTGTGGGTGACAAGGATCAGGGTTTGTTCAGGGGCGATGGCTTGGCGCAAAACGGCAAGACTTCGTTGCTCGGTTGCCTCGTCCATGGCGGCCGTGGGTTCGTCGAGTAGCCAGGCGGCGGGAGTGGAGAGCAGGAGCCGGGTGAGTGCGATGAGCTGCTTCTGCCCGCCGGAAACGCCATTCCCACCCTCGAAGATCGGCATGTCCAGCCCCTGCGGATGGCTGGCGATGAGTTGATCCAGGCCGATCCTGCGGCTGGCGTCGAGCAGTGCGGCCTCGTCAACACCGCCGAGTCCGAGCGTGAGGTTGTCGCGCAAGGTGCCGGCCAGGAGTTTTACGTCCTGCGGCAGATAGCCCAGGCGCGCGGACAGGTGGGCGCGGTCGATCTGCTGGATGTCGAGGCCGTCGAGCAGCACCTGCCCTTCGCCCGGCGCAAAGAGGCCGGCCATGAGCTTGAGCAGGGTGGATTTGCCCGCTCCGATGGGGCCGAGGATGGCGACTTTCTCGCCGGGGCGGATCAGGGTGAGCGGCAGCGTCAGGGGGCGCGGGCGGCCGGGGTAGGCGAACTTGAGGTTTTCGATGCGCCATTCGCCGTGGATGTGTTCGGGAGTCAGGGGCAGCGCCACGGCATGGTTGTCGCCTTGCAGGGCAAAGACCTTTTCCAGGCTGTCGAGCGCGGCGCGGGCGTGCGCCCACTGGACGATGAGTCCGGGCAATGCGGCGATCGGCCCCAGCACGCGCCCGGAAAGGATGGCGCAGGCGATCAGCCCGCCCATGGTGAGATCGGTGCTGGTGGAGGCAATCCAGGCGCCGATGGCGACCAGCAGGATGTAGCTGGCCTGCTGCATGAAGGCGGCGAGATAGCTGGCCTGCTCGCTGTAGCGCTGGCACCGGCGGCCTTGATGCTTTCCGCGCTTTCGACGGTTTCGACCAGCAGGCCGAGCTTGCGGTTGGCGGCGGCATTGCCGGATTCGGCATGGCGCGCGATGCGGCGGCGGTAGAGCAGGCCGATGGCGAGCGCCAGCACGAAAAAGACCACCGGGATGGCGGCCATCTTCACCCCGGCAAGCAGTGCGATGACGGCGAGGAAGATCAGCGCGAAGGGCGTATCGACGACGAGGTAGAGGGTGGCCGAGGACGCGAAGCGCCGGATCATTTCGTAGCTGCGCAACTGGGCGGAGAGCGTGCCGACGCTGGCCGGGAACTGATCCATGCGGATGCCCAGCAGCCGGGCGAAGATGGCGTCGGAGAGTTCGAGGTCCATGCCCGTGACGCCGGACTCCAGCACATGGGCGCGAGCGAACTTGACGACGAGCTCGAGCACGATGGCGATGAGTACGCCGACGGTGAGGACCAGCAGCGTGGAGATGCCCTGGGTGGGGATGACGCGGTCGTACACCTGCATGCTGTAGAGGGCCGCCGCCAGGGCGAGCGTATTGGCCAGCAGCGAAGCCACCGCGGCCTGGACGAAGATGTCCTTGCGCGCCACCAGCGCGTTCCTGAACAGGGCGTACGCGGTACCCGGGATTGGGTTGGCGGTGAACATCACGGCATTTCCCCGATGTGCAGGCGCAAGCGGGCGCGCGCGGCGATCTGCTGGGCGTCCACGTCGGCGAGGGCGGTCTGCGCCTGGATCAGCTCGCGCGCGGCGTTGATGACATCCAGCCAGTTTCGCTTGCCGGCGACGAAGAGACGATCGTAAGAGGCCAGTACCTCGGCGCTGGCCTTGATGGTGCGCTGGAAGTGCCGTTTGCGGTCGCTGCTGGCCAGATGCTCTTCGTAGTCGGTGGTGATTGTTTCGGTCAGGTCGCGGCGGGCGGCATCGAGGTTTTCGCGCAGGCCGATGATGCGGGCTTCGGCGGCGTCGATGTTGGCAGCGGCGGAGCGGCCGGCACCAGGGGTGTATTCGAGGACCAGCATGATGCGGCTGTCGTTGGTGGTCGCGCCGGCGGCAGATGCGTTGCCGCGCTGGTGTTGGGCGCGCAGGTTCAGGGTCGGCCATAGTGCCGCGCGCCGCTGCTGTGTTTCGTGCCGGGCGGTTTCGATGTCGGCTTCGAGACGTTTGAGCGCGGCGGAGCGTACTGTGGCTTGCGCGATCAGTGCCTCGAGAGCGGGCAGCGGGCGGTCGCTGCCGATGCTCGTATCCGCTGCGGCGAGGTCTTGCGAGCGCAGGGGCTGGCCCGTCATTTGCGACAGCCGGGCCAGTGCGCTGCGCTCGGCGGACCGGGCGGCGGCAAGGTCGCCTTGCGTTTGCGCCAGGCGCGCCGCGACAAGTTCGCGATCGACTTCGCCGGAGGCGCCGGCCTGGATGCGCCGGCCCACGCTCTCGGCATAGATGTTGAGCAAGGCGACGCCCTTGTCCAGCGCCTCGCCGCGCCCGCGGGCCTGCACCCACGCGGCCCAGGCGGCCGTAACGCGCAGGGCGAGCGTGTATTCGGTATCCGTGACCGATATCCGTGTTGCATTCTCACGCGATTGGGCTGCTTCCAGTCCGGCGTCGAGCCGCCCCCCCGCCCACAGGGGCTGCTGCACCGTCAGTACGGTGGCGGACTCCCCTTTGTCCTGTAGCAACTGAATCGACGGGGTCGGGAAATACTGGGAGCGCGCGGCTTCGACTTCGGCTTGCGTGGCCTTGACTTCGGCATGGCGGGCGGCAATGCCGGGGTGATTCCGGATGGCCTGGGCGATGAGCCCGTCGAGGCCATGGGGTGGCATGGCGTGGGCGGTGGCAAGCCCCAGAAGCACCAGCCAGGCTGGCAGAAGAACGACGCGGCGGTAGTTGCAAGAAAGGGACAAACGAATCTCCATAACGGACGGGCACGGACGGAAGCCCAAGCGGCAACGACTGTTGCCTGTCAGCGCAGCGTTGCAAAAGCGGTAAATTCGCGTTCGGCGAGCCATCCGTTCCCAGCCAGCATCTTTGGTGGGTCGCCGGCCGCCGTCTTGCCAGCGCCGACTTCTGCCTGTTTTCTGCCTTTTCCGCGTGCTATTTCACAATATTCCTTTTGCATTGTTTTCGCCGTACACACGGTGCGCCGATCAAGCGGGCTATCTACTGATCTGAACCAAAACATGGACGGCGCAAAAAAGTTTCAGGCCGCTACTATCGATTTCCATGTATCTGCTTCCAATGCTTGCTGCCAAGTCGCCGGACAGACCAGCTACCGCGCCACGCCACGCCATGCCATGCCAAACGTCAGGTCCCTGGGTGCCGGAAACCATCGCTGTCCTGTGGCTTTGGCCCCTATAATTGCGCACTGCCGTTAGCGGATCGTTAGTGAAACCGGGCCATTCGTGATCGATTTCACGGTCCGATTCCTGCCGAGTACACGAATTTTGAAGATCCGCGAAGCGCCCCCCGGAAGGTTTCGCCCGCAAGGTACGCAGCCCCGATCTACGCCAACACCGGTAATCAGATGGCAACCCGATGAAGACCGCCCCGCGACTCGTGCTCCGACTGCTCGGCGGATTTGCCCTGGAGCGCGATGGAGCCTCCTGCAAGATCGCCTACGAGAAGGGCCGGGGACTCCTCGCCTATCTCGCCGTGGAATCCGGCCGCGACCACATGCGGACTTCGCTGGCAGCCATGCTGTGGCCCGACCTGGCGCGCGATGCGGCCCTGTCGAACCTCAGGCTGGTCCTGCACAACTTGCGGCAGGCCCTGGATGTCCCAGCCCCCCATGCATCCTCGCTGCATATCGACCGCGAACACGTGCGCCTCGACCCGACGCCGGACCTCCGGATCGATATCGCCGACTTTTCGGCCCCCGATCCGAAGTGCCCTTCCCTCCCGTGTCCCGAGGTCTGCACTCCCTGCCTTGGCCAAATGGAGGTTCTCGCCGCGCAGTATCGAGGCGCGTTCATGGCGGGATTCTCACTGCCGGACTGCCCGGAGTTCGAGGAGTGGCTCCAGATTCGGCGTGAAGCACTGCATCTGCGCGCGCTCACCTTGCTGGCCCGCCTTGGTGATTGCCATGGACAAACGGGGGCTTATACCCAATCGCTGTCCCACGCCATGCGCTTTCTGGAACTGGAGCCATGGAGCGAGGAGGGCTTGCGCCGGATCATGCGGATCCATGCGCTGACCGGACAGCAAGGCGCCGCGCTGGCCCAGTACGAGGCGGGTTGCCGTGCGCTGAAAAGGGAACTGGGCGTCTTGCCATCTGAAGAGACACATGCCCTGGCGGAGCGCATCCGGCAGGGCGAACTGTCGCCGACGACGCGTCGTCGGGAAGACACTCCGCCGACCACCGCCTTGCCGCTGCCTGTCGCGGAGAAGCGACAAGTCACGGTGCTCTATTGCGAATTGATACCCGCTGCAGCGGACGACCCCGACGAGGCACTGGCATTGCTGAAGGCGCCCCAAGCGCACTGCAGCGAGATCATTGCTCGGTATTCGGGATATCTGGTACAGGTGCGAGGAGGAAGCCTGCTGGCCTATTTCGGCTACCCGCTGGCCAACGAAAGCGCGGCTCGACTGTCGGTGCAGGCGGCCCTGGCGACAACACGCACGGCATTCGCGGGCCTTGAACTGCGCCTCAGCGTCCACACCGGGGTGGTAATAGTGGGCGACTTGCGGGTACCCGACGCACTTGGTGCGACTTCCGGACTGGCCATACAACTGCGGCATCTCGCCAATAGCGGCGAGGTGGTCATCAGTGGTGCGACGCAGCGTCTGGTTGCAGGCTATTTCGAGAGTACGAGCCTCGGACTCCAGCAACTTTCCGGCAACGCCCGTCCGCAAGAGGTATTCAGGGTTCTCCGGGAAAGCGGAGCGACGTCCCGTCTCGAGGCCGCGGCCACATTGACACCCCTCGTCGGACGAAAAGCCGAGATCGCGACCCTCCTTGACCTTTGGCGGGACGTCCGTCGCGGAGTGCGGCGCACTGTCCTTTTGCAGGGCGAAGCCGGCATCGGCAAGTCGCGCCTGATCTGCGCCCTCAGGGACCGCTTGCACGAAGAAGCTCACCTCGTGCGCGAACTGCGCTGTTTTCCGGAACACAGCCAGTCGCCGTTTTATCCTCTTGCCGGTTCTTTCGGGCTGGCCTGCCAATTCGCCGCCGATGACACGCCGGAGGCGAAGTTCGACAAACTGGCTGATTACGTGGCACGGCACTATGCGAATTCGGATCAGGGCACCCTGCCGCTGCTCGCCAAAATGCTTGCGCTCCCTCTGCGCCTTCCCCATCGCGAAGCAGCAGAATCGCCACAACGGCAGCGCGAACAAATCCTGGCGATCTTGCTCGCCCGCCTCAATGCGCTGGCTGCAAAGCAGCCGACGTTGCTGATTATCGAAGACCTGCATTGGGCCGATCCATCGACGCTTGAACTGCTGGCGATGTTTGTCGGTCAGGAGCGCGCGACCCCGGTGCTGACCGTGCTCACCGCACGGCCCGAGTTTCAACCCCCGTGGAGCAACGCCACCGTTCGCATGCTGCCGCTCGGTGGCCTGGGCACCGAGGAAACGACCGGGATAGTCAAGGCGGTAGCACCGCGGATCGGCCCGGATCTGGTTCACCGTATCGTCCAGCGCGCGGACGGCATCCCGCTCTTTGCCGAGGAAATGGCGCGGGACCTTGTTGCCGGCGTCGATCAATCGAAAGTTCCATTCACCCTGCAGGATTTGCTGATGGCACGCCTCGATGCCATGGGAGCCGCAAAGCGCATAGCCCAGTCCGCGGCCACTATCGGCCGTCAATTCGATTTCGATCTGCTGCAAATGATTTGCGATGTCGACGCTGCCACCTTGAAAGCGCTGCTGGGCAAATTGCAGGATGCCGGAGTCCTGACGGATGGTGCCAACTCCGTTTTCCAGTTCAGGCATTCCCTGATTCGCGACGCAGCCTACGAGTCGCAAACCCGGGTTGACCGGGAGAAGTGCCATCGCCGCATTGCCGCGGCCATGAAATCCGCCGGAACCAAGGCCAGGCCGGAAATCCTGGCGCAGCATTGGGCAGCCGGAGGCGCCAATGCGGACGCCGCCACCTGCTGGATCGAGGCTGGCCAACTCGCCAGCCAACACTCCGCCACCAGGGAAGCGATGCTGCATTTCAAGTCCGGCCTGGCAATGATCGACAAGCTCCGGGATGATCCGGAACGGGTGCGCATGGAACTCGACCTCAACATCGGCCTGGGTGCCGCCGCCTGCGCGGCACAGGGCTATGCGTCGGCCGAAGGCGCCGCAGCCTATTCCCGCGCTGCGGCGCTGTGCGATCAGCACGACGACAAGCCGGACATGTTTCGTGCTGCATGGGGTTTGTGGGCGAGCGCAAGTTCCCGTACGGACTATGCCTGTGCGCTGGATCTCGCCAGGCAGTTGCTGCGGATGGCGGGACAGGGCGAAGATCCGATTCATGCGCAACAGGCCCACTTCGCTGTCGCCGCCACGTCCTACTGGCGCGGCGAGTTCCCGCTGGCGCGCGAACACCTCGAAAGTGCGAGGAGCCTCTACCAGGCGACGCAACACCACAGCCATGTCACCGAGTTCGGCGAGGATGCCGGCGTAACCAGCGCCGCCTATCTCTCCTGGGTGCAGTGGTTTCTCGGCTTTCCCGACCAGGCACAGCAGTCCAGCCGCCAATCGATCGCGCTGGCGCGGCAGCTCGGGCATCCGTTCTCTCTGGCCTATGCCCTGACCTTTGCCTCCATCCTGCACTGTCGCCTGCGTCAGCCCGGGAAGGCGCTGGATCTGGCCGAAGAGACACTGAACCTGGCAAACAGCCATCAATTCCCGCTCTGGCAAATCGGAGGGACGCTGGCACATGGCTGGGCCCTGGCCTTGCAGAATAATATGGATGGAATACAGACCTTGCGGCAATGCGTCGAAGGTACGCGAGACGCAATGGGTGGCGTCACGCTCGTGGTGCTCGAGCCACTGGTGGATGCCTACACCGTTCTGGGCCTGCACGAAGCCGCATTGAGGGCAAACGACGAGGCGGTCGCGGCGGCTGGCGCCATCGGCGATCACCACGTGGATGCGGAACTGCATCGCCTGAAAGCAGAATCCCTGCTCGGAGCAACCGCCGGCAACCAGGTGGGCGCCGAAGCCTGCTTTCAAAGTGCAATCGAAACAAGTCAGCGTCAGCAGGCCCGATCCCTGGAGTTGCGCGCGGCGACGGGCCTGGCCAGGCTATGGCAAGCACAGGGAAAGCGTGATGAAGCCAGATCGCTGCTCGACAACGCCTATCGCTGGTTTACCGAGGGCCTCGACACACCGGATATGCTAAATGCGTTGGCACTCCTGGACGCGCTAGGCGGACAAGGCGCCAACGACCGCCCTGCCCGCGGCATAGCGGATGGCATCCCTCTCCCACCCGGCGTCCGGCAAAAGTCGCGCCAGCCGTCCTGATCGCCGGGCATCGTACGCCGGCTTCCACTGCTCCAATACCTGCGCCACCGCATCCGGCGCATTGCAGACCAGCAGCATGTCGCAGCCAGCCATCCAGGCGGCCTCGGCGCGTTGAACCATGCCGCCGGCAAATGCGGCGCCTTCCATTGACAGGTCGTCGCTGAAAACCACTCCGTCGAAGCCGAATTCCTTGCGCAGCATTTCCAGCCAGACCGGCGAGAAGCCCGCAGGCCGGCTATCGACCTGCGGGTAGATCACGTGTGCCGGCATCACGCCGTCGAGCCGCAGGCGGCGGTAGGGTTCGAGGTCGGGCGCCATGTCGGCCAGGCTGCGTTCATCGACCGGAATTGCCAGGTGCGAATCGGCGGCAACCCAGCCGTGGCCGGGGAAGTGCTTGCCGCAGCAGCCCATGCCGGCGGCGCGCAGGCCGTCGATCAGCGCGCCAGCCAGCTCACTGACCGCCAGCGGGTCTTTGTGAAATGCACGATCGCCGATGACGCCGCTGGGGCCCCAGTCGAGGTCGAGCACCGGGGTAAAAGACAGGTCGACGCCGCAGGCACGAAGTTCCGCCGCCAGCAGGTAGCCAATGTCGGCCGCAGCCTTGCGCGCGCCTGCCGGGTCGCGGTCCCACAGCTCGCCGAGGCGGCGCATCGGCGGCACGTGAGTGAAACCTTCACGGCAGCGCTGCACGCGTCCGCCCTCGTGGTCGATCGCGATCGGCAGGGCCGGGCTGCGCAGGGCGTGGATCTCGGCGCACAGCGCGGCTAGCTGCTGCGTATCGTGATAGTTGCGGGCAAAGAGGATGACGCCCCCGACCAGCGGATGGACCAGGCGCTCGCGATCGAGGTCGGACAATTCGAGGCCGGCGACGTCGATCATCAGCGGGCCGAGGGACAGAGTGTTCATGGCTTCTCCAGGATGACGAAGGCGACGGCATAGTCCTGCTCGTCGCTGACGGAAAGATGGGCGACCAGCCCGCGTACAGCGAGATGGGCAGCGAGTTCGGGCGAAAAGGCGAATGCGGGTTTGCCGAGATCGTCGTGGCTGACGGCGATGGCAGGCAGCAGCACGGGATCGCGCACGCCGGTGCCGAAAGCCTTGCCCAGCGCCTCTTTCGCGGCGAAGCGCTTGGCAAGAAAGCGGGCAGGATCGGGACTGGCACGGCAGGCTTCGCGCTCCTCGGGCGCCAGCACCTTTTCCAGCCCGCGTTCGCCGTGGCGCTGCCAAAAATCGGCCATGCGCCTGACGGCGACGATGTCGGTGCCTACCCCGTAGATCATGCGCGGCGCGCCCTCATCCGCATTGCGCCTCGCGCATCAGCCGCTTCATTTCGGCCACGGCTTCACGCATGCCGACGAAGATCGCCCGGCTGACGATGGCATGGCCGATGTGGAGTTCGCGGATACCGGGTAGCGCGGCTACCGGCTGCACGTTGAAGTAGTTGAGCGCGTGGCCGGCATTGAAGCGCATGCCGGCGGCGCGGATCGCCGCCCCGGCACGGCGGATCTTCTCCAGCTCAGCCAGCACCGACGCGCTTTCGGCGTCGCGGCCACGACTGTAAAAGGCGTGGGCATATGGCCCGGTGTGGATCTCACAGACACGCACGCCGATGCGCG
>JAIOPW010000114.1 GCA_021413665.1 Rhodocyclales bacterium
GACACCTTCGGCAAGCATGTCCTTGAAGCGGAACACGCCGGCATGCGTCTGCATGGTGCGCTGCATGGACAAGCGCGTCTCATGTACGTCGGCGCCGTCTTTCTGATGATTGAGGCGATCGAGCCGCGCAAGAGTCTTGTCGATGGCTTCCTGCGGTAGCGGTTTGTGCGCCTTGACGTTGCCGCGGAGGTCGTTCACCGCCGTTTCGCCAGCCGACTTGCCGAACACCAGAAGATCGAGCAGGGAATTGGTGCCGAGGCGGTTGGCGCCATGCACTGACGCGCAGGCACACTCGCCGGCCGCGTAGAAGCCCGGCACCGGCGTGCTCTGGTTGCCTGCCTGCGGCACGACCACCTGGCCGTGGTAGTTGGTCGGAATGCCACCCATCTGGTAATGACAGGTCGGTACCACCGGCAAGGGTTCCTTGAGGCAATCGACGCCGGCGAACTGGATGCCGATTTCATGGATGCCCGGCAGGCGCTTCATGATGGTCGCGGGTGGCAGGTGGGTGATGTCGAGCAGTACGTAATCCTTGTTCGGCCCGCAGCCGCGACCTTCGTTGATTTCGGTGGTCATTGCGCGCGACACGACATCGCGCGACGCCAGATCCTTGGCATTCGGCGCATAGCGCTCCATGAAGCGCTCGCCGGCCGAGTTGCGCAGGATGCCGCCTTCGCCGCGCACGCCTTCGGTAATCAGCACCCCGGCACCGGCTACGCCGGTCGGATGGAACTGCCAGAACTCCATGTCTTCCAATGGAATGCCGGCGCGGGCGGCCATGCCGACGCCGTCGCCGGTGTTGATGAAGGCGTTGGTCGAAGAGTAATAGATGCGTCCCGCGCCGCCGGTGGCGAAAATCGTCGCCTTGGCATGGAAGACGACGATTTCGCCGGTTTCCATGTCCATGGCGGTAACGCCGAGAACCTCGCCCTCGGCGTCGCGCACCAGATCGAGGGCCTGCCATTCGACGAAGAACTGCGTATTGACCTTTATGTTGCGCTGGTACATCGCATGCAGCATGGCGTGGCCGGTGCGGTCCGCCGCGGCGCATGAGCGGCGCACCGGCTTCTCGCCGAAATTCGACATGTGGCCGCCAAAGGGACGCTGGTAGATATTGCCGTTGTCGAGGCGGTCGAAAGGCATGCCGTAGTGCTCGAGTTCGACGACGACTTCATTGGCCTTGCGGCACATGAATTCAATCGCGTCCTGATCACCGAGCCAGTCCGAACCCTTTACTGTGTCGTACATGTGCCAGTGCCAGTGATCCTCTTCGGAATTGCCCAGGCTGGCGGCGACGCCGCCTTGCGCCGCCACGGTATGCGAGCGGGTCGGGAAGACCTTGGTCAGCACCGCGGTCTTGAAACCGGCTTCGGAGAGCTGGATTGCGGCGCGCAGGCCAGCACCGCCAGCGCCGACGATGACCGCATCGAATTTGCGTACGGTATAAGTCACTATCACAGTCTCCAGATGATCTGTACGGCCCAGCCGGCGTAACCGACGAGAGCGAAGAGCGTCAGCACGTGCAGGATGACGCGGACCGCTGCCGAATTGAGGTAGTCCATCCAGATATCCCTGACCCCGACCCAGGCGTGATAGCAGAGACTGAGGATAAAGAGGAAGCTGATGAAACGGATCAGGCCATTGGCCATGAAGGCTTGCCAGGCTTCACGCGAGGCCGCGGCACCACCGAGGATCGCAGCAAATATGACCAAGGTATAGGCCGCCATGAAGACGCCCGTGATGCGCTGGGCCAGCCAGTCCATCAGGCCGTAATGTGCTCCGACAACAATGCGTTTCATGTCAGTAAGCTCCCAACAGCTTGAGTCCGAAGATCAGCGTCAGGGTCAGGCTGACTGCCATCACGGCAATCGCCGAGGCGTGGGCCTGCGGCTTTTCGACGCCGACGTGGATGTCGATCAGCAGAATGCGAATGCCCATGCAGAAGTGGTGCAGGAAGGCCCAGATCAGGCCCAGCAGGATCAGCTTGACCAGCAGACTGCCCGTCAACGCCGCGAACAGCGCCGAACCCTGCTGCGTCGAATCGAGGGAAAGCTGAAGCAGCCAGATCAGCAGTGGCAGCATCAGGAACAGCCCGGCGCCGCTGACACGGTGCAATATCGACGCATATCCGGCAAGCGGCAGCCTGATTTCGTGCAGCGCCAAGTATTTCGGACGCGGTTTGGTCATCTCTGGCATAAGCCTGTTTCTCCAAATTTGATGCGGCGCACTATAAGTCAATCCAACTCATCTGAAAACAAATTTAATGCGATCCCTAGCCAAGCTCATTGAAATAGCAGTGCTCGTTGGTTGCGTAAAGCCCACGCCGCCACTCGACCGGCTTGTCGCCGTAAGAAAAACTGACGCGCTCGACCGACAGTAGAGGGCTACCTTCGGCCACATGCAGCAGCTCGGCGCTGGCCCGGTCGGCCGGGACTGCGCGCAGGCGCTCCTCGGCGCGGATCATGCGGATGCCGAACTTGCTTTCAAAGAAGCTGTAGAGCGAGCCATGGAAGTCGCGCAACATTTCCAGCGTCACCGTGCCGAAGATCGCTCCCGGCAGGTAAATTTCGTCCACCACCACCGGCTTGCCGGCAAATTGCAGAAGCCGGCGCACGATGTTGATTGGATCGCCGATGTTCAGTTCGAGCATGCGCGCCACTTCGGGACCCGCCTTGGCCCGCCAGCATTCGAGCGGAATGCTCTGCGCCTGCTCGATCCCGCCTGTCAGCGGCACCAACCGCAAGAAGCGGAAGAATGCGCGCGGGTCATCGTGGGAGGCAACGAACGTTCCCTTGCCCTGCCTCCGCACCAGGAGATTCTCGGCCGACATCTCGTCGATGGCCTTGCGTACCGTGCCTTGGCTGACGCTGAATCGCGTAGCAAGTTCCGACTCGCTGGGTATCGCTTCACCCGGACGCCACTCGCCGGATTCAAGTCGCTGCAGCAGCAGACTCTTGATCTGGCGATACAAGGGACTGAATGTCGGCGATGACGCCGCGCCCTGGGAAGTCCCTTTTGGCGACACGGTAGGATCAGGCATGGGGCGAATTTGAACATATTTTTCCATAGCCGTCCAGAGGATGTCTTATATCTTATATAAGATAACAGACAGATATTGACACGGCGCAGCACAGGAACTAACATTCCGTACCGTGCTCGTGTCGTATCATGAGGGATTGGCCGCTACGCGCCGCCCTGTCCGATCAGCCAGCCTTTAAGCAGTCTTGTCCAATCGATTCAAACTGATACAGGAGTTCTACAAATGGCAAAAGCCCCCGTTCGAGTTGCAGTGACCGGCGCTGCCGGACAAATCGGTTACGCCGCAATCTTCCGCATTGCTGCGGGCGACATGCTGGGAAAGGATCAACCAGTGATCCTTCAACTGCTCGAGCATCCCTCCGAAAAGCCTCAGGCGGCACTCAAGGGCGTGATGATGGAACTCGACGATTGCGCCTTCCCACTGCTCGCCGGCGTCATCGGCACGGGCGATGCAAGGGTTGCTTTCAAAGACGCCGACTATGCGCTGTTGATCGGTGCCAAGCCCCGCGGCCCGGGCATGGAGCGCAAGGATTTGCTGATGGACAACGCCAAGATCTTCATCGAGCAGGGCGGTGCCCTGAACGACGTCGCTTCGCGCAACGTCAAGGTCCTGGTGGTCGGCAACCCCGCCAACACCAACGCCTACATCGCCATGAAGTCGGCCAAGAGCCTGCCGGCCAAGAACTTCACTGCCATGCTGCGCCTGGACCATAACCGCGCCGTGTCGCAACTTGCCACCCGCACCGGCAAGTCGGTCAATGACATCGAAAAGATGATCGTCTGGGGCAACCACTCGCCCACGATGTACCCGGACGTCCGCTTCTGCACCGTGGCCGGCACCGCCGCCCCCGCGGCCATCAATGATGAAGCCTGGTACAAGAACGAATACATCCCAACCGTCGGCAAGCGCGGCGCCGCCATCATCGCCGCCCGCGGCGCATCTTCCGCTGCTTCGGCCGCAAATGCCGCGATCGACCACATGCGCGACTGGGCTCTCGGCACCAAGGGCAAGTGGGTCACCATGGGCGTTCCCTCGGATGGCTCCTACGGCATCCCCAAGGACGTCATCTACGGCGTTCCGGTTACCTGCGAGAACGGTGAGTACAAGCGCGTTGAAGGCCTGGCCATCGACGAGTACTCGCGCACGATGATGGACAAGACGCTCGCCGAACTGCAGGAAGAACAAGCCGGCGTCGCCAGCCTTCTCGGCTGATGACGGACGCCAGGATGGAGCGGAGCACGCACTCGTGAGCCTTCCACTCCATCCTGCCGCCGTTCTGTACCACGGGGCCAAGCCCTTCCCGGCGCTCGCCGCCTGCGAGCACTTTGCCGGTTCGGAAAAGAACATTCGCAAAGCGCTCCAATTGCAATCCGAACTGCTGATCGACGAACGCCCGATCTTCGACGTCACCGCCGACTGCGAGGATGGCGCTCCGGCCGGCCGCGAGGCCGAACATGCGGCGATGATCGCCGACCTGCTGCGGGACCCGGCAAATCACCGCAAACGACTCGGTGTCCGCATCCACGATGTGACCCATCCGCATTGGCGAGAAGACCTGCGAATCATCGTTGGTCGTGCCGGCCAACAGTTGCCGTATCTCGTGCTGCCCAAGGTTGCAAACGCCGACGACGCATTGACCCAGATAGTCGCCCTCGACGAAGTGCGGGCGCTCCACAACATCGAGCGCGAAATTCCTGTCCATGTGCTGATCGAAACGCCGGGCGCGTTGCACGAGGTGTGGCAGATTGCGGCCCTGCCCCATGTCGAATCCATCGACTTTGGCCTGATGGATTTCGTCAGCGCCCATCACGGCGCAATTCCCGGCAGCGCGATGCGTTCGCCGGGACAGTTTTCGCATCCGTTGATTGCTCGCGCCAAATGCGAAATCGCCGCCGCTGCGCTGGGCAATGGCGTCGTTCCGGTCCACAACGTGACCACGGAGCTCAACGATCCCGACATTGTGCGCGAGGACGCGCGCCGCGCCCGCAGCGAGTTCGGCTTCCTGCGCATGTGGAGCATCCATCCACGCCAGATCCAGCCGATCGTCGAAGCCATGCGCCCCGATTTTGCCGAAGTGACCGAAGCCGCCGGCATCCTGCTCGCTGCGCAGAATTCCCACTGGGGACCGATCGCGTGGGAAGGCAAGCTGCACGATCGTGCTTCCTATCGTTATTACTGGGAGTTGCTGAGCCGGGCTCACGCCACGGGAGCCGATTTGCCACCCGAAGCCCGCGACCGTTTTTTTCGCCCTGCCGCGCCTGTTTCCAACACCGTTTCCCACTGATCCCAACAAGAGGACCTCATCATGCTTGAAGCCTATCGCCAACACGTCGCCGAACGCGGCGCCCTGGGTATTCCCCCGCTGCCGCTGACCAAGCAGCAAGCCGACGAACTGGTGGCCCTGCTGAAGAACCCGCCCAAGGGCGAAGAGGCCTTCCTGGTCGACCTGATTACTCACCGCGTTCCCGCCGGCGTCGATGATGCGGCCAAGGTCAAGGCGGAGTTCCTTGCCCGCGTGGCGAAGGGCGAGGAAGCCTGCGCCCTGATCTCGCGCGAAAAGGCCACCGAACTGCTCGGCACCATGGTCGGCGGCTACAACGTGAAGCCGCTGATCGACGTGCTGGACGACGCCGTGGTCGGCGCCGTCGCCGCCAAGGCGCTGAAATCCACGTTGCTGATGTTCGACTTCTTCCATGACGTGGCCGAAAAGGCCAAGGCCGGCAGCGCCAATGCAAAGGCCGTGATGCAGTCCTGGGCCGATGCCGAATGGTTCACCCAGCGCCCCGACGTCCCGAAGAAGATTTCGGTCACCGTATTCAAGGTCACCGGCGAAACCAACACCGACGACCTCTCGCCCGCACCCGATGCCTGGAGCCGCCCCGACATCCCGCTGCATGCACTGGCCATGCTGAAGAATGCCCGCGACGGCATCACGCCCGAAAAACCCGGCGAGCGCGGCCCGATGAAACTGATCGAGGACCTGAAGAAGAAAGGCCACGCGGTCGCCTACGTCGGCGACGTGGTCGGCACCGGTTCCAGCCGCAAGTCGGCCACGAATTCCGTCTTGTGGTGGACCGGCGACGACATCCCCTTCGTCCCCAACAAGCGCTATGGCGGCTTCTGCCTCGGCAACAAGATCGCCCCGATCTTCTTCAACACCCAGGAAGATGCCGGCGCCTTCCCCATCGAATGCGATGTCGCGCAGATGAACATGGGCGACGTGATCGACATCTTCCCCTATGACAAAAAGGTCGAGAAGAACGGCGCCACGATCGCAACCTTCAACTACAAATCCGAAGTGCTGCTCGACGAAGTACGCGCCGGCGGCCGCATCAACCTGATCATCGGCCGCGCCCTGACCGGCAAGGCACGCGAATTCCTCGGCCTGCCCGCTTCCACCCTGTTCCGCCTGCCGCAGCCGCCGAAGGATTCCGGCAAGGGCTTCTCGCTGGCACAGAAGATGGTCGGCCGCGCCTGCGGCTTCCCCGAGGGCAAGGGCGTGCGCCCGGGCACCTACTGCGAACCGAAGATGACCTCGGTCGGCAGCCAGGACACCACCGGCCCGATGACCCGCGACGAACTGAAAGACCTCGCCTGCCTCGGCTTCTCCGCCGACCTGGTGATGCAGTCCTTCTGCCACACCGCGGCCTA
>JAIOPW010000115.1 GCA_021413665.1 Rhodocyclales bacterium
CTGCTGGCGACTCCCGCCATTCGCGCACTTGCCGCCGCGTGGCCGGAGGCAAGCCTGGATGTGCTGGGCCATCCCAACCGGGTCGAGGTGCTCGAGCACCTCCCCTTCGTCCGCCGGGTCGGTTCCATCAGCAAGAAATCGGCTTCCTTCCGCGGTTGGCTCGACCTCATGGCGAAGCCCTACGACCTGGCGGTCGTCTATGGCTTCGACCGGTCGCTGGTGGCCTATGCCTTGCGGGTGGCGCACCATGTCACGGCCTTCCGGCAACGCAGTGACAGGCTTAACCGCCAGATCGGAACCCTGGTCGAACCGCCCGCGCTCCAGAGCGACCACTCGGTGCGGCTGGCGCTGGCGCTGCCGGCAGCGCTGGGAGTGGCGCCGGCGGGGTTGCGGGTGTCCTATGTCGTCAGCGCCGCCGAGCGCATTCAGGCCGACAGGACACTGGCCCGGGATCTGCCCGAGGGCGCCGCGCCCCTGATCGGAGTGCAGGTCGCCAGCTTTCCCACCAAGGCCTATCGCGACTGGCCCATCGCGTCATTCATCGAACTTTGCGAGCGGATCCGCCGGCAATGGCCAACCGCCCATTTCCTCATCTTCGGTGGCAAGGACGAGCATCAGCGCACCGAAGCGCTCAAGGCCACGCTTGGCGACGCTGCCACCCACTATGCGGGCCGTCTCAGCCTGCGCCAGACCGCGGCCCTGATGAGCCGGCTCGACCTTTACATTGGCGTCGATACGGGACCAACCCACCTGATGAGCGCATTCGATATTCCCCTCGTCGGGCTGTACCATGGCATTTCCCGCAGCCAGCTGATCGGTCCACTTCAACATCCGGCGGCATTTCCTGTCGACCATCCGGATGCGGGGCCGGATTGTGCCGCCGAGGCATCCATGGCGGACATCACCGTGGAACAAGTCTGGATCACCGTAAGGCAGGCGCTTGCGCGCCGCTCATTTACATGAAAACCGCATCTTCAGCCAACAGCGAACCGCGCTTTGCATTCGGCAAGAACTGGCAGGACTATTCATCGCTCATCGATGAGGGCCAGATTGGCGAGTCGGTACATCGGCTGAACCAACTGGTGGGTGGAGAATTCATCCAGGGCAAGTCGTTTCTGGATATCGGCTGCGGGTCGGGCCTGCACAGCCTTGCCGCCCTCAAGCTCGGCGCATCGAGGGTGGACGCCTTCGACTATGACCCGCTGTCGGTTTCAACGACATTGTCGGTGTTATCCAGATTCTGGGAGGCGGACAATGTCCGCGTGACGCAAGGCGACATTCTGGCCGACCCGACGAGATTCCCGAAATGCGAAGTTGTTTACTCATGGGGAGTGCTGCATCACACGGGAAACATGCGCCTGGCAATACTCAATGCTTCCCGCCTGGTTCAGCCGGGAGGCATTCTGGTCCTTGCTCTGTATGGAAAAACACCCTACTGCGGCATCTGGAAGCGGATCAAGCGATGGTATTGCAATGCCGGCAGCGACTCCAGGCAAGCCGCCGAACGTTGGTATGCAAGGCTTTTCGGCTGGTATCTGTTGCTGAGAGGCAAACGCCTGAAGGATCATGTCGCCAACTACCGGACAAAGCGCGGCATGGACTTCCATCACGATGTTCGCGACTGGCTGGGGGGCTATCCCTATGAGTCGATTTCGTCCACCGAACTTTGCCGGATACTGGAGCCCCTCGGCTTCGAGTGCATCAAACAGAACGTGAAGCGCCGTTCGGGACTCTTCGGTTCCGGATGCGATGAGTATGTCTTTCGCTCCCGATGAGGTTCGCCCTGTTCACCACCAACCTCGCCGGCGGCGGCGCTGAGAAGGCGCTGGCCAAGATCGGCAGCGGGCTTGCAGGGCGCGGCCACGAGGTGGATTTCATCGTCTGCGAGGATGCGGAGTTCCATGCCGGCAAACACGCGCCGCCCGCCGGCTGCCGCTTCCACGCCCTGACCAAACGCGCCGGCCACGGCTGGCTGGGCAAGCGGCGCCTGGCCTGGAAGCTGCGACGGCTGCTGGCATCGCACCACCATGACCTGCTGGTGTCGACCCTGCCTTTTGCCGACGAGGTCGCGGTCCTGGCTGGCGTTCCGCGCCATGTCTGCCGCATCGCCAATACCTTGTCCGCCGAACTCGCGCGACTGCCGGTCGCCAGGATGCAGCACCGTGCCGCCCGCTACCGCGCGCTCTACGGCTCGCGCCGACTGGTGGCGGTGTCGCAGGGCGTGGCCGACGACCTGCACTCGCAATTCGGCATTGAGGCGAAGCGGATGCGGGTCATTGCCAATCCCTTCGATTTCGCCGCGATCCGCACACTGGCCGCCGAGCCTTGTCCGGCGCGACCGGACGAACCCTACCTCCTTCACGTCGGACGTTTCGCGGCGCAAAAGCGCCATGACCTGCTGCTCGCGGCTTTCGCGCACGCCGGGCTGTCGCAACGGCTGGTGCTGCTGACCCCGCCCGACGCGCGACTCGATGCGCTGATCGCCGGGGCGGGCCTTGAGCGCCGTGTCACCATCGCCGACTTTCAGGTCAATCCTTACCCATGGATGGCGGGCGCAGACTTGCTGGTGCTGTGCTCCGACCACGAGGGCCTGCCCAACGTCCTGATCGAAGGGCTGGCATGCGGGACGCGTATTGTCAGCACCGACTGCCTCTCCGGCCCGCGCGAAATCCTGCGCGGCGAACTGGCGCGCGGCCTGGTTCCGTGCAACGACGCGAACGCCCTGGCACAGGCAATGCGGGATGCATTGGCGGGGCCGCTGCCCGGGGCCGATGCCGTCGCGGCAGCCCTCGCGCCTTACAGTGCAGCGCGTGCGCTGGACGCCTGGGAAACCCTGGCGGGAGAGATGGACTGATGTGCGGCATCCTGCTCGCGATCGGTGACGCCTTCCGCGCCGACTTCGACGCGGCGCTGGCGACGCTGAAATCGCGTGGCCCCGACGCCAGCGAAGTGCTGGTCCACGGCGACGCCCTGCTCGGTCACGCGCGACTGGCCGTGATCGACATCGACGGTGGACGCCAGCCGATGACGGCCGCCAACGGCCGGCTGGCGATGGTCTACAACGGCGAGATCTACAATTTCGAGGGCTTGCGCCGGGAACTCGAAGCCGCCGGCCACGCCTTCGCCACGCGCTCGGACAGCGAGGTCCTCCTTACCGGCTACCTGCGCTGGGGCGAGTCAGTGGTGGAAAAGCTCGATGGCATGTTCGCCTTCGCCATCCACGACCTGGGCGACGGCAGCGTCTTTCTCGCCCGCGACCGGCTCGGCATCAAGCCGCTGTTCTGGGGCGAACATGGGGGCGCGCATGGTGAAAACTTCGTCGCGGCGTCGACACTGGCGCCGTTCTTCGCTTTGCACCCCTTTCCGAAGAAGCTTGACGCCGAAGGACTGCGCGACTACCTCGCCTTCCAGACACCGCTGGCGCCACGTACGCTGGTGCGCGACATCCATGCCCTGCGGCCGGGCGGCTGCCTGCGCTGGACGCCAGGCAGCGGCGCGGCGGTGCGCCAATGGTGGACGATCCCCGATGCGACGGAACGCGCGCCCGATCATGAAACGCTCGTCGTCGAGACCGATCGTCTGCTGGCGCAAGCCGTCAAGGACCAACTCGTCGCCGATGTGCCACTGGGCGCCTTCCTCTCCGGCGGTATCGACAGCAGCCTCGTCGTGCATTACATGGCGCAGGCGGGAGCGCAACCACTGAAAACCTTCAGCGTGCGCTTCGCCGAAGCCGGTTTCGACGAAAGCCCGGCCGCGCGCGCCGTCGCCGAACAATACGGTACCGAACACCATGTCCTCGATGCGCCGCAACTGACCGCCGAGACACTCGCCGCCGCGCTCGCCGACCTCGACCAGCCGCTGGCCGACCCGGCTTACATCCCGACCTGGGCGCTGTCGCGCCTGACCCGGCAGCATGTCACCGTCGCACTGTCGGGCGACGGTGGCGACGAACTGTTCGGCGGCTATCCGCGCTTTCTCGACACGGCCGACCAGCATCCCGACAGCGCCGCGAAGCGCTTGCTGCGCGCCATGCTGCGGCACGGCCCCGCGCCGGCGAGCCTGACCCGCCGCGCGCTGGCCGGCGCCGACCTGCTGCTCTACCGCCGCGTCGAGCTGGGCGATTACCCGGGCAGCCGCAAGGATCTGCGCCGCTATCTGGCGCCCGAGCTGGCCGCCGCCTCCCGGCCGCAAGCCACGCTGGAGTTGTGGCGCGAGCTTGCGTCCCGACATGGCGGCTACGACCGCGCCGCGCTGTTGCGCGCCGACCTATGGACCTACCTCTCGGAAAACTGCCTGACCAAGACCGACCGCGCCAGCATGGCCCACGGCCTCGAAGTGCGCGTGCCGCTGCTTGCCAACGCCTTGCAGGACCGGATGCTGCGCCTGCCGGCCAGCGTGCATTTCGACGCTGGCGGCGGCAAGGCCGTGTTGCGTGCGCTGGCGCGCCGGCACCTGCCCGAAGCCGTCTGGAACCGCGAGAAGCACGGCTTCTCGGTACCGCTGCGCGCCAACTTCACGGGACCATGGCGCGACTGGTGCGACGCCCAGGTGGCAGCGACCAGAATGCGCGCGCCCTGGCTCGACGACGGCGCGGTCGCGGCGCTGTGGCGTGAAGCGCGCAAGGGGCGCGGCAACGTGCGCCTGATGTACACCTTCGCCGTCTTGCTGGCATGGCTTGAATCGCATGCTCTGGACGGGTAGCCGGTTTGAGCGGAATGATCCGGTGCGGGCAGCCGCTGATCCGATATGGTAAACAAGGACGCGAGAGCGGCCTGACACAATTATGCAATCCCCCCTGCTGACAATCGTCATCCCCGCCTGCAACGCGGCACCCTGGCTGCGCCAATGCATTTCTTGCGCCTCCGCGCTGGATCCGGCTGCGGACGAGATCATCGTTGTCGACGACGCGTCCACCGACGACACCCCGACCATCCTGGCGGAGTTATCCCGGGACTGCCCGGCATTGCGCACGATCCGCCTCGACAAGCGAAGCGGGGCTGCCGAAGCCAGAAACCGCGGACTGGAAGCTGCTCAGGGCAGGTATCTGGCCTTTGTCGACGCCGACGACTTTTTCTTGCCGGATCGCTTCCGCACTGCCTTGGCGGTTGCCGAGCAAGACCGGCTGGACCTGGTCTTCCTCAATGCCACCTTCCACTACGAAGGGCGCAAGCCCGAGCATCCGCTGTTCCGCCAACCACATCGCGAAGAGGTAATGACTGGTGGTGACTGGCTGAAGTCCCTGCTTACCACCGAAGCCCTCCATCATGCGGTCTGGCTGCATCTGTATCGCACCGAGTGGCTGCACAATACCGGTTTGCGATTTCCAGCCGGGAATTCCAACGAGGACGTGATCTGGACCACCGAGGTACTGCTGCAAGCCCGGCGTATGCGCTACCTGCCAGAAACCGGTTACTTCTACCGCGTCTTGCCACGGGTGTTCGACGACGCAACGATACAGGCGCGGCTTGAGTTCGTCATCCGCAGCAGCGTCGCCAACGCGAAACGGCTGTCCGAACTGGCCGCCGCCGAGTCGGATGCGGATTTGCGCGAACTGCTCACCGCGCAACTGGTCGACGGCGCCCTGCAGATTTTTCACAAGCTGAAGAAGATGCCGGACCGGCGCAAAGCGCGGAGCGAACTGGCGGGGCTGAGGAAGACCGGATTCCTCAACGGCATGACCATTCCACTCAAGGAGGGAATCTTCTGGGCGGCCCTGGCGGTTTACCTGTTCGTGCTGCCGATCGCCGGCACCATCGGCGTGCGCTACCTCGCATTTGTCGTACTCATCGGCGTGACGGTGGCGGTCCTCATCGAAACCAGGGGGATCCCGCCGCTTCCCTTTGCCGGCTACTGGCTGGCCTATTTCCTGGTGGCACTGGTGTCGGTGTTCTTCGCCGTGGCCCCGGCGGTATCCCTGAGCGAGCTGCGGGTCGAGGTGATCTATTGCATGGTCATTTTCGTGATCGGCGTTACGTGGGGCGGACGCGCCCTGGGTCTGGAACCATTCGCCATCCTGCTGGCTGTGATCAACGGCGCCCTGACGGCGTCAGCGTTCTATTTCGCAAGCCTGGATATGCCACTTTCCGAGGTCATGCGAATTCCGGGGTTCGCACGCGCCGGAATGGACGGCAACTGGCTGCTGGTGACGGTTTTCCTGAACTCCTGGTTGGGTTGGCGTCTGTGGAACTCCGGTCACAGGGCAGCGCCCATCCTGCTGACGGTGCTGGTGGTGCTCGATGTATGGGCGATGCTGGCATCGCATAACCGGCAGAATCTGGTCGCCCTCGGCGCGGGCATCGCGACGGCTGCCGTGTTGCTGCTGCACACGCGCTTTTCCTGGCGCCGTGCGGCGTTCTTCCTCGGCCTGCTGATCGTTGTCGCGGCACTGCTGGTCACGCAGATGCAGCGCCGCAGCGATCCCGGGATTGCGCCGCCCCCCGACTCGCTTTCTGTCGCCACTGCGGTGGATCGCGCCGGCGACATCGTCGGCACGGCGACTACGTCGGACGTCAGGTGGAAGCTGTGGAAATTCTCGCTGCAAAAGATTATGGAGAACCCCTGGACCGGAGGCGGAATCGGGCGCACCGTATTCGACAAGCTCTACCCCGAATTCATGCCGGAGAACCCTCAGCTCTGGCATGCCCACAACATGATCCTGAACAGGGGAATCCAGATGGGGATTCCGGGCATGATCGTTTTTGCCGCGCTTTGGATGGCCCTGGCCGTGGAGGTACTCCGCTACGCCCGATCGCCGAGTTCATCCCGCTACCTCGCGATAGCGGGCCTTGCGGCCATTGTCGCCATCTTTGCGAAGAACCTGACCGACGATTTCTTTGTGCGAAACTCGGCCTTGTTCTTCTGGTTGTTTACCGGCTATTTAATCGGCTGCCTGCGGACCGGTCCGGTCCGTGTCTCAACCGGAGAACCGTGAGATGGGCATTTCGCGTGGCGCGGTCGGCTTGCTGGCGATGACGCTGGGGGGCGATTTGAAGCGGGGGCGGGTGGTGACCTTCGGCGTCCAGAAGATCGAGGCGGCGGGCAGCGACATCCGTCACGTCCTGCAAGCACACGGATTCCCCGTCCCGCCGGAATCCGCCGGCTCCGGCGACGGAGCGGTCGTCAGTCAGAACACCTTGTTTGCGATGCTGGGCTATCGCCGCATCGACAGCATCGACTACTATCCCGACGAAGGACCCAGCCGCGTCCTTGATCTCAACCTGCCCCTGCCGTCGGATATCGGCCCGGATTTCGACCTGGTGTACGACGGTGGCACCATGGAGCATTGTTTCAACACCGTTCAGTTGTTGCGCAATGCCGCGTCTTTGACCGCGCCCGGAGGAATGGTGATTCACCATGTGCCGATGAACAACTGGGTGGACCATGGCTTCTACCAGTTTTCGCCAACCCTGTTTTTCGATTTTTACCAGGCCAGCGGCTTCGTGGACCTCGAAATGAAGATTCATTTCATGGACGGCGACAAGGAAAGCTACATCGCCTACGATCCTGCCCGCGATCCACCCCTTCCCTATGCGCTTGGCGGCAAGAAGCGTGTTCTGGCTTTTTTCTCGGCCCGTCGCGGCGCGGAATCCGCCATTCCGACCCCGACCTCGCTGATTCAGGGACGCTATCGGTCTACGTTCGGCGGCCAGGATTCCGGCAAGCGCAGCGCCCGAAAGGGGCTGATTCAGCGCCTGTGCGCTTCCGCGAGGAAGCGCTTTTTCACATGGAATGCCACGCGCCTATGATCGACGGTCACCATGTTGCCCCCAAAGCGAAGGACGTGCGATGCGATCGGCATCCATCTTCGACTCACCCGCGCTGCTTCCGAGTCGCGGCTGCCGGGCTGACGGCGGGCCGCGCACCGGAGCCTTGAACTGAGCCCAGTGCGCTGCGTCCAGATCAACCTCCAGCCACATTTTGGCGGCGGCGAGGTGTACACCGCCTCCCTCTGTCGTGCGCTGTCTCAACTCGGCGTGCCGACGCGCCTGCTGGTGCATCCGCAAGCCAATTTCTGGGATCGGCTCGGGCTGCCGGCCGACACCGAGCGCATCACCGTCGCCGATCCGGCCGGATTGCCGCATCACTTGCCGACCGGACCGTTGTGGCTGCTGTCGCACGGACCGTTGCCCGCCGTGCTGCACGCCGCGCTGCCGCGGCGCTTGCGCACGGCCATTGCGCACATGCCGGTGCAGGGCCGCAACCCGGCTGCCTTCGCCGGCCACGACCGTATCTATGCCGTTTCCGGCTGGGTGCGAGATGGCCTCATGGCGGCCGGCCTGCCGGTGTGGGACGACCCGCTCTACGGCGTCGCCGACGTCGGTCCCCGCACGGGAAGCGACGGCGCGCAAAGCATCCGTCGCACCAGTCGCTACGACTGGGACCGGCGCAAGGGTCGAGATCGACTGCTGGGGGCGATTGAACCGCTCGCTGAAATGCTGCGCCCACATCCCGCGTTCGAGCGACGGCCCGGCCTGACGCTGGGCGTCGTCTCGCGACTGACGCCGATCAAGCAGTTTCCGCTTTTGTTCGCGCAGTTGGCGCCGATACTGGCGCGGCGGCCGCGAGTGAATCTGGAAGTTTTCGGCAGCGGCGGCTACGCTTCGGTGCGCGACCTGGACCGCGCACTGGCCGTGTTGCCTGGCCGGCAGGTGCGCTTCTGGGGCCAGCAGCGCGATGTCGGCGTGATCTACGGAGAACTCGACTACCTGCTCTCCGGCCTGCCGGAAAAGGAGGCGCTGGGCCTCAACATCATCGAGGCGCAGGCGTGCGGCACACCGGTGATTGCGGTAAATGCGCCGCCTTTCACGGAGACCGTGCTGAATGGTGAAACCGGCTTTCTGTACCGCGACCCAAGGCGGGATGCCGGTGCCGATTTTGCGCGGCTGATCGACGAATTGCTGGCGGGCCGGGCACGGCCACGGCCCGAACTGAGGCAGGCGCACCTTGCGCGCTTTTCCTTCGACGCCTTCGTCGAGCGTTTGCGGCCGATCGTGGCCGATGCCGTCGCCTACGCCAGCCGCGAATAAAGCGCCACCAGCTGCGCCGCCATCGGCGACAGTTCGAGGTGGGCGACGCTGGCGCGAGCGGCGTCGCGCATCGCCGGCGCTTGCGCGCACAGGGAATCGAGGTTGGCCGCCAGCGCCGCGACGTCCCCGGCGGTGATCACCGCACCATTGGCCGCAGTGATCAGTTCCGCGGCGCCGCAGGTGGTGGTGGTAAGCAGCGGCAAGCCGCAGGCCAGCGCCTCCAGCGCGGCATTGGGAAACGGATCGTAGAGCGTCGGCAGGGCGAAGACGTCCGCCGCGCCGTAGAACGGCTTGACGTCAACCTGCGGGCCGAGAAACAGCACGCGATCATCGACGCCAAGCGTTTGCGCCATTTTGCGCATCAGCATCTCGTCCTTGTCGCGGCCAACCACCCACAGCCGGGCGTCGCGCCGGGTCATGCGCGACAGGGCATGCAGCAGCGACGGCAGGCCCTTGCGCGCGTAACCGGAACCGACGAAGAGAACCACCGGGATCCTCGCCTCGACGCCGGTCTTTTCGCGCAGCGCCAAGCCCTGACCGGTTCGCAGCCGCGGATGAAAAACATCGAGGTCGACGCCGTTGTAGATCACTTGCAGCTTCCCGTCGGCCACACCGAAGCGGCGCGCGATGTCGTCCTTCACCATGCGCGAATTGCAGATCACCGCACGCAGGTCCGGATGGTGGAACATCTCGGCCTCGGCCGCCAGCGTGTAGCGATGCCAGGGCGCAAAACGATCCAGCGGCCTGCCGCGCAGCTCCAGCCAGGTGGCATGGACGCCATCGCCGGCGCGATAGATGTCGCAGCCGGGAATGCGCTCGTGGCTTTGCATCAGGTCGAAGCGACGCTCGGCGATCAGGCGCTGCACGGCGCGCGCAAAACCGGCATCGCGCCAGGTACGGCCCAGATAGAAGGGATCGACGCGGACGCCTCCCGTGTCGCCCTGCCATTCGCGGGCAAGGATGGAGACGTCGACGCCCTTGGCCCTGAGGGCCGCAAGCGCGCGCTCGACAAAACGCTCGGCGCCACCGAAAGCCGTATATTTTTGGCGGACGATGGCGAGCTTCACCGCGCCACCTTCGGTCGCAGCCAGGATAACTCCTCCCCGGTCTCGACACACCCGGGATTCCGCTTCGGGGCAGGCGAGCGGATTCCCCGGCAGGCAAGGCCAGGGGCGGGAGCATCAAGGAGGAATTTCATAGCAGCTCCTCACACGCTGCCAGCACCTGCGCCACCGGCAAGGTGGCAAGGCAGTCGCTGAGCTTGCTGTCGTTGCAGCCGGCCATGCCGCAGGGGCGGCAGGGATGGGTGTTCGAAGCGACGATGCGGTGGCCATCGCCCCATGGCCCCCATTCGCGATCGCCGGAGGGACCGAAGATCGCGACCACCGGGGTGCCCATCGCCGCCGCCATGTGCATGGGTGCCGAATCGACGCCGACGAAAAGCCGCGCGCGCGCCGTCAGCGCGGCAAGCTCCTTGAGCAAAAGCTGGCCGGAAAGATCAAGAGTCGGCGCTGGTGGCGCGGCGTTTCGGCCGCGCGCCACCCGCACCGCCCCAATCAGCGCCTTTTCGTTCGCGTCCGGCGCGGACGTCATCACGATCGGCAGGCCTTTTGCCGCCAGCGCATCGCACAGTGCCGCAACGCGCGCCGCGGGCCAGCATTTGAAGGCCCAACGCGAGGCGGGATGGACATGGACGAAACCGCCGGAGGACAGTCCGTTCCGCGCCAGCAACTCGCCAACGCGCGCCTCGGCCGTCGCGCCCGGTACCAGGATCACGCGCTTGTCGGCGGCCGTCGGTTCCATGCCCAGCGCACGCAGGCTGTCGAGATTGGTTTCCACCGTGTGCCGCAGCGGGTCGGACTGCGCCGGATAGAGGTGGGTGAAACTGTTGGCCCAGAAGCCGGGCGTGTACTTCGGCGCCACCGACCAGCGCGGCCGTAACAACCGCACCAGCCACGCACCGCGCGTATGCACTGAAAGATGGACGACAAGATCGTAGTGTCGCGCCCGCAGTGTCGAGATCAGCTTCCATTCGGCGGCGCCTTGCCGCCAAATGCCCTGCCGCTTCCAGTCGCGGTCGATCAGGTGCAGTTGCGCCAGCGCGGGATGACCTTCCAGCATCGGCGCGGTATCGGCGTAGGCAAGGGCGTCCACTTCGCATTGCGGCGCCAGGCGCTTGAGCATGGAAATCACCGGCGAGGCCAGCAGCACGTCGCCGTGATGGCGCAGCTTGGTCACCAGCACACGGCGCAGGCTGGGCGGAGAGAAGGCTTCGACGGGCATGAGCCCATTTTGCCAGAGCGGGCTCCCAAAGCACATTCACTTCTTCGCCTTGTTGCTTGACCTGATTGGATTTTTCCCGGAAACTTGCCGCCATGAGCGTTTCCCTCGATCACCTTGAGCGCAAGGTCGACCAGATACTTGCGGTGTGCGCAAGCCTGCGCGGCGAAAACCAGACCCTGCGCGCGTCTGTGGCCGACCTGGAAGCGGAAAAGGCGGCGCTGACGAAGAAGATCGACATCGCCCGCGAGCGCCTTGAGGCCGTGATGACGCGGTTGCCCGAAGAATGAGCAAGACCCTCGAAGTAAAGCTGCTGGGCAAGGACTATCGCGTCGCCTGCGAACCCGCCGAGCGTGAAGCGCTGCTGGCCGCGGTGGCCTTTCTCGACGGCAGGCTGAAAGAGATCGGCGACAAAACGCCCACCAGCGTGCGTGGCAGCGGCGAGCGCCTCGCGGTGATGGCGGCCCTGAATCTGGCCCATGAATTTCTTGCCGCGAAGAACATTCCGGTGGATGTTGCGGCGGCACTTGAAAGCGAAACGATTCAGCGTAGAATCAATTTCATCGAGGCCAAGCTCGACGAGTCACTGGCGCAGCACTCGCAGTTGTTCTAGGCATCTTTCGATCAATTGCCGCCACCGCTTCGCGAAGGAGTTGCTTGGCTTTCCAGGGTTTCCCCTGCGGTGTTCGCCAAGGCCATACATTCCTTGAACCAATACCGATTGGCATCGGCCGCAGCCCAATGACGCCGCTGTTGTGATCGCTCCCCGTGAGCGAACCTGATGCGGCAGGAAAGCGGCCCCTCTGAACCCAGGTTCAGGATGCCGGCCAAACGGCACTTGCGGGGGAATCAATCGGTAGGGCGCGGAGTGTTCCGCGCCTTCTTTTTGTGGCAACCGCAGTCGGCACCAAAACTTCGTTGCGCATCCATGATCGATAGAGGACCTGAAACGCGCGATCAACTGCGCGAAGTATTCATTGGCCGCCAGCCCATCCTCGACAGGGATCAGGGCCTGGCAGGCTACGAACTGCTGTTCCGCGCCACGAAAGAAAACTCCGCCCGCGTCGATAGCGAAACAGCGGCGACAACGGCAACCGCGGACGTTGTCTGCAAGGCCTTCGCCGAGCTCGGCCTTTCCAATGTGTTCGGCCAGGTACGTGCCTTCATCAATGTCGACGCCCTGTTTCTCGGCAGTGACCTGGTCGAGTTGCTGCCGAAAGACGTTGTGGTGCTCGAAATCGACGTCGCGGCCTTTTCCGAAGAAGCCCTTTTGCCCAAGTGCCAGGAACTCAAGGCCCGCGGCTACGCCTTCTCGCTGTCCGGCATCACCGACGTCGACGACCGGATCTGGCCACTGGTCGATCTTGCCACCTGGCTCAAGATCGATATCGACGGCCTGCCGGGAGATCGGCTGCAAACGTCCGCAAGGGCGCTGGGCACCACGCGTCGCACGCTGATCGCGGCTCACGTCGAATCGCAGACGCAGATGGAGCTTTGCCGGCTGCTGGGCTTCCATTTGTTTCAGGGCTACTATTTTTCCAGGCCGGTGATTGTCGAGGGACGCAAGCTGGATGCCTCGACCCAGGGCCTGCTGCGCCTGATCCGGCTGGCGGCCGAGGACGCCGAACCCGCGGTGCTCGATGCCGCCTTCCGCACCGAACCGGCACTGGTCATCAACCTGTTGCGCCTGACCAATTCGGTGGGTGTCGGTGCCCGCGCCCGCATTACCTCCGTGCGCCACGCCATCACCGTGCTCGGGCGCCGCCAGTTGCAGCGCTGGCTGCAACTGCTGCTTTTCAGTCGCGGCGCGGACGTCGACCTGGCGCACAACCCACTGCTCCAACTGGCGGCCCTGCGCGGCCGCTTCATGGAGTTGCTGGTCGAACGACTGCACCCGGAGCAGCGGGATCTGCGCGACCCGGCGTTCATCACCGGCCTGATGTCCGTGGTGCCCGCCGCGCTGGGCATGTCGATGACGGACGTACTGAGCCAGATTGCGGTCGGCAACGACGTGCGGCTGGCGCTGGCGCGCCGCGAAGGGCTGCTCGGCCAGTTGTTCGCGCTGATCGAAAAATACGACGCCAATGACATTGCCGGCACCCAGGCGCTGCTCGGTTCCTACGGTCCGGCGGCTACTGTCGGCCTGCTCGGCGAAATCCTCGCCGAGGCGCTGAACTGGGTGCAGCAGCTTGGCATGGACGCGGACTGAATGACTCGCTATTGGCTGATGAAAACCGAGCCCACGGTGGTGGGCATCGACGACGTGCTGGCGATGCCGCAGCAGACTGTCGACTGGTGGGGCGTGCGCAATTACCAGGCGCGCAACTTCATGCGCGACCAGATGAAGGTCGGCGACGGCGTCCTGTTCTACCACTCGTCCTGCCCCGAGCCGGGCATCGCCGGGCTGGCCGAGGTGGCGCAACTGGCCTACCCGGACCGCACCCAGTTCGACCCGAAAAGCCACTACTTCGATCCGAAATCGACGCCGGAAAATCCGCGCTGGGTCAATGTCGACGTGCGCATCGTGAAGAAGACGCGGCTGGTCGGCCTCGACGAACTGCGGGCGCACCCCGAGCTAGAACATATGCGCGCCCTGCAGCGCGGTAACCGCCTGTCGATCACGCCGGTCGATCCGGCGGAATGGAAGTTCATCACCAGCAAACTGGTCAAGGGAAAGAAATGACGATCTGGTGGCTGGCCTACCCGCTGCTCGGCGTCTTTGCCGGTTTTGTCGCCGGTCTGTTCGGCGTCGGTGGCGGGCTGACCATCGTGCCGCTGCTGTTCATGCTGTTCACCGCGCAGGATTTCCCGATCGAGCACAGCATGCATCTGGCGCTCGGCACCTCGATGGCGACCATTGTCCTCACGTCGATTTCGAGCATGCGTGCGCATCACAGCCACGGTGCCGTGCGCTGGGATATCGTCAGGAGTTTCGCGCCGGGACTGGTAATCGGGACGCTGTCCGGTTCCTTTGTCGCCACCTGGGTGCCGACCCGCCCGCTGGCAATGGTGTTTACGGCCATCGTCTATTACGCGTCGGTACAGATGATGCTGGACTTCAAGCCCAAGCCCCATCGTCAGTTGCCGGGCACCGCCGGCATGGTCGTTGCCGGCACCCTGATCGGCATGGTGTCCAGCCTGGTCGCGGCCGGCGGCGGCTTTCTGACGATTCCCTTCATGGTGTTCTGCAACGTGGTGATCCACAAGGCTGTCGGCACCTCCTCGGCGCTGGGCTTCCCGATTGCCGTCGCCGGCACCGTCGGCTACATCCTGAGCGGGCTCAAGACGCCGGACCTGCCGGAATATTCGCTCGGCTATGTCTACCTGCCGGCCTTCCTCGGCGTGGTCACCATCAGTTTCCTGATGGCGCCGGTCGGCGCGCGGCTGGCGCACAAGCTGCCGGTGAAACAGCTCAAGCGAGCCTTCGGCGGCTTCCTCGCGCTACTGGCAACCAAGATGCTGCACGGCTTGCTGGGCTAGCGCACGGTCTTCGCGTCCTGCCCGAACAGCAGCTTGCGCGCCGCGTCGTCGACCACCGGCGCAGGGTTCACCTGCTTCACCAGCGCATAGGCTTTCTTCGTCGCCGGCCGGTCCCAGATCGATTCAAACCAGCGCTTGATCTCGGGAAAATCCTCGAGCTTCTGGCTTTGCCGCTCGTAGGGCACGATCCACGGGTAGCAAGCCATGTCGGCGATCGAGTAATCGCCGGCGATGAAATCGCGTCCGGCCAGATGCTTGTTCAGCACCGCATACAGGCGCGCGGTCTCCTTGACGTAGCGATTGATGGCATAGGGCACCGGTTCCGGCGCGTACTGCGTGAAGTGGTGGTTCTGTCCCGCCATCGGGCCCAGCCCGCCCATCTGCCAGAACAGCCACTGTATGGCCTCGTTGCGGCCGCGCAGGTCGGCCGGAATGAAGCGGCCGATCTTGTCGGCGAGGTAGAGCAGGATGGCGCCCGATTCGAACAGCGCCAGCGGCGCACCGCCGTCGGCTGGCGCGTGGTCGACGATGGCCGGGATGCGGTTGTTGGGCGCGATCTTGAGGAACCCCGCGGCGAACTGCTCGCCCTTTGCGATGTTGATCGGCAGCAGCCTGTAGTCGAGGCCGGCCTCCTCGAGGAACATGGTGATCTTGTGGCCGTTGGGGGTAGTCCAGTAGTAGAGGTCGATCATGCGGTTGGCTCCTGTGTTGTTCGTGGCCTGCGGTCGATGATGCGACGGGCAAGTTCCTGCGCCCAGCGACGATACACCGCCGGTCCCGGATGGAAGCCATCGGCAGCCATCGCGGCCAAGTCCATCATCGCATAGTCCAGTTCGACGAATTCGCAGCCGGCCCGACCCCCGGCAAAACGCGACAGG
>JAIOPW010000064.1 GCA_021413665.1 Rhodocyclales bacterium
CTTGAAGAACTGCCGCCGTGTGACTTGCATCTAACGATCTCCTCTTCAGAAGTAGAAACCCTGGAGCGGCCACCCCGGGGTTTGATCCGTCTTATTCGCGGATTATTTATCCTGATAATGATGGTACTCGTACTTTTGCCACCTGAATGTCGCGACGCAGCATGGATACGCGTGGCCGCCCGAGTATTGCGGGCAGCCGCATCCCCGCCGGCATTGATCCGGCGAGCTCTTGCCCAGATTGGATCGGCAGCTCTGCCCTGCCGGGCCAGGCAGCGATTAGCTGCCGGGTGTGGCGAAGCGCTTCTCGATTTCGGCTACCGGAATGTAGCCACCGACACGTTCGCCGCTGGCAAAGAAGATTGCCGGCGTGCCATTGATGCGCAATTTGCCACCAAGCTGTGCCGACTTGTTCAAGCCGGTGGTGTCGCACTTGGCCGGCATGGCGGGTGGTGCCTTGCCGGCTGTCATCCAGTCAACCCAAGCCTTGGCCTTGTCGGGCGCGCACCAGATCGCTTTCGATTTTTCGAAGGAGTCGTCGCCCAGTACCGGCAGCAGGAAGGTATAGACCGTCACGTCCTTCAGCGTCAGGATGTCTTTCGCCAGCTTCTTGCAATAGCCGCAGTTCGGGTCTTCGAAGGTCACCATGACGTTCTTTCCCGTGCCCCGCACCTGCTTCAGCGCCAAGTCGAGCGGCAGCGAGTTGAACTGGCGCTCAGCGGTGAGGTTCTTGCCCGTCTTCATGTCCAGCAGATTGCCGAACAAAAGGTAATTGGCCTTGTCGTCGACGTAGAAGATCTGGCTATCCACCGTAACTTCCCAAATGCCGGCCATTGGCGCCTTGACGATTTTTTCGACCTTGCCCAGCCTGGCCTCGGCGGCCTTTCTCACATCGGATTCGTCGGCAAAGGCGACGAGGGGCAGGCAGACCAGGGCGGCGGCAAACAGGGGTAGTTTCATGGATTCTCCAGGGGGTTTCAGGACGTCAGTGCGTAGCGGACCAGCAGGTCCTTTACGACCGGCAAAGTGTTGGTGAGGTTCAATCCAAAATTGCGCATTCTGACCAGGGAGCCGGTTGCGGGGCGGAAAAGGTCGTGCAGGCTGTCGGTCACGGTCTGCAAGGTCACTACCTCTTCCTTGCGCGCCCGCTCGTAGCCTCGCAGCAGGGCAAGATCGCCACAATCGATGTGACCAGGCTTGTTACACAGCACGCCTGACAGCGCTTTCGCATCCTGAAAGCCGAGGTTGATGCCGTGACCGGACAGCGGGTGAATGGTATGCGCCGCATCGCCGATCAGGGCCAGTCGCGGCGCCACGGCGCGGGGCGCACGCATCAGGCGCAGCGGAAAGCCAGCTTGCGCGGTGATCAGGTCCAGCGCGCCAAGCCGGTGCCCTCCGGCTTCGGCGACGCGGGCGCAAAGCGCGGCGGGGTCGAGTTCCAGCAAGGCGCGCCCATGGTCTTCCGGAGCCGACCAGACCATCGAGATCCGATTGCCGGGCAAGGGCAGCCAGGCCAGCACCCCGTCTTCGCGGAACCACTGAAAGGCGGTCCCGCGATGTGGCTGCTCCACGGCGAAGTTGGCCACCACCCCGAGCTGGTCGTAAGGATCGAAGCGGACGTCGACTCCTGCCGCGGCCCGCGTCCAGGATTCGGCCCCATCGGCGGCGACGATCAGTCGCGCGAAGAGCCGGCGGCCATCTTCAAGGGTGAGTTGAGCGGCATCGGGGCCAAAGGCGAGTGTTTGCGGGCGCGCCGGACAAAGCAGGGATAGATTGCCCTGTCGCTTGACCGTCTCCCACAGTTCGCGCTGCATGAGCGAGGACTCCAGTATCCACGCCAGCTCCGAAACGCCGCTGCCATAGGCCGTGAAATCGAGCCGGCCACCAGCGTCGCCGCGGATTTCCATGGTCCGAACGGGTTCCATGCGCGCCGCATCCATGTGGCCCCATGCGCCCACTTCGTCCAGGAAGCGCGCGTTGGCGGGGCTTATCGCATAAACGCGCGAATCCCATCCTTCCGGGAACACGGGAGCGTTCCCTTCCAGCAGCGCCACCGACAAGGCTGAGCGGCGCAAAGCGGCGGCCAGGGACAGGCCCGCCAAACCACCACCGACGATCACGACATCGAAATCCATTCCCCGATTGTCGCCTAACGGCGCCCGCCTTGACAAGGCGAGCGTGCGGCGGGGATAATTCGGCCCCTTTGCATGGTGATGTAGCTCAGTCGGTTAGAGCATCGGATTCATAATCCGGGGGTCGGTGGTTCAAGTCCACCCATCACCACCACTATTCAGGCGGTCTCCAGTGATGGGGGCCGCTTTTTTTTGGTGTTCGGCGGAGTGCTGCCGGTTGGAGCGGAGCTGCGGCAGCTAGGCATGGCGATTCCGCCGCCGCCGGTCGAGCCACCAGGCAAGCACAGGCAGGGCCACGAAGGACCCGGGTAGCACCATCACGACCAGATAGGGAGAAAGGTTCCCCAGCGCCCGCAACTGTTCCAGCAAAGCGGCGCGTTCCCCGGGCGACCACTTTTGGCCGTTGCGGGATTTCATCAGCAGCGGCAGCAGGCCGCGTACCTTGACCATTTCCGCCAGCAATTGCTGGCGTTCGCGATTTTGCGCGGCGAGAATTCTTGGTATCAGGCCACGTGGAACGCGCATTCGGTTGGGCGGTCAGGCGGGGGCGCGACGCTCCACGAGTTCACGAAGTTTCCGCCATGCCTGCCAGCCGAAAAAGGCCCGGCGCGCCCAGCGCCATGCGCGTTTCGGTCGGGCCACCAGCAGCGCCACGCCAGCGGCAATGACAATTTGCGGATTGCGGCGCATCCAGCGGGCGCCATCGACGGCGAAATCCGCGCCGCTGAAGATTGGCATCAGGCCCGCTGCATGACGACCGAAGTCGCCGCGCAAGCCCTCGCTGGCAATCTGGAGCCGCTGCTTTTTCAGCGCGAGTTCAAGCGTGGTCGGGTTCATTGGCCCTTGGCGGAATTCTTGGCCGACAGGGCATCACGATCCTGGCGCAATTCGGCCAGGCTGGCGGAAAACAGCTTCGAGCCATTGCGCGCCAGCGTTGTCGCCAGCACCAGGCTGACCAAGCCGGCGCCGAGGAACAGCGCGGAAAAGACGCCGAGCGCCAGCAGGCGGTTGTTTTCCCACATCAGGACGGTGAGAAAGATGGCGAGGAAGATCAGGCCGGCGGCCAGGCACAGGAACGCCGCCCCGCCGTAGGCCAGCATGGAAACCAGTCGCGCTCGCTCCTCGGCCAGTTCGACGCCGAGGAGTTCGAGGCGATTGTGCAGCAGGGTGACACCGGTCCCGAGCAGGCCCCGGGTCGATGCGAACAAGCCGCGCCGGTCTGACGCTTTGTCCGCTGGCTCACCCATTGCCGGAATCAGCGACGGCCAATCAGCAGGCCGACGATGAAGCCGAAGCCGGCAGCCACGCCGACCGAACGCCAAGGATTGTCGTGCACATAGTCGTCGGCGACGCGGCCGACCTGCTTGGCCTTGTCCACCACGGCGGCTTCCGCTTCGGCCAGCTTGATCTTGGCGGCGGAAAGACGATCCTGGGTCTTGGCGCGGATATCCGCAATCTTGTCGCCCGCCTGTCCGGCGGTGGCGCGCAGCAGCTCTTCGGTGTCGGCGATCACCAGCTTTACGTCGGCAATCAGCTTGTCCTTGGTGACATCGCTCATGTCGCTCATGCTCTTCTCCTGAATAAATGAACCAAAACCCCAAGGCTACCGATTTTGTCGCTGCACTGCAACGATGTTTGTCACACGGGAGCCACTTCGTAGTCGATGGTCAGCGGCGCATGATCCGAGAAACGTCGTTCCTTGTAGACCGAGGCTTGGCGCGCAGTCGCCGCCAGGCCTGGCGTCGCGATCTGGTAGTCGATGCGCCAGCCGACATTCTTGGCCCATGCCTGGCCCCGGTTGGACCACCACGTGTAGGCTTCACCGCTTGCCTCCGGCAGCAGTCGCCGATGCACATCCACCCAGCCGAGGTCATCGAAGACCGAAGTCAGCCAGGCGCGTTCCTCGGGCAGGAAGCCGGAATTCTTCTGGTTGGACTTCCAGTTCTTGAGGTCGATCGGATGATGGGCGATGTTCCAGTCACCGCACAACAGGACTTCGCGGCCGTCGCGCCGCGCTTCATGCGCCAGCTTTTCCAGCTGCGGCCGGAACTGGTCGAGAAAGCGGAATTTGGCCTGTTGGCGTTCGTCGGAACTGGAACCGGATGGCAGGTAGAGCGAAACCACCGACAGCTTGCCGAAGTCGGCCTGCAGGTAGCGCCCTTCGGCATTGAACTCGGCATTGCCGAAGCCCTCGACGACGCGGTCAGGCGTCCGCCGCGAATAGATGCCGACGCCGCTGTAACCTTTTTTCTCGGCGGCGTGAAAGCAGCCGGTGAAGCCGTCCGGAGTGCGTAACGCGGGGGTCAGATCAGCCAGTTGCGCCTTGAGTTCCTGAACGCAGACGATGTCGGCTTGCCGGGTTGCCAGCCAGTCGAAAACCCCCTTGCCGGCGGCGGAGCGGATACCATTGAGATTCAGGCTGAGTATTCGGAGCATATGCCTGTGCATGTAGAATGCGCTCGATGAACGCGAACGTCGCCATGAACCTGACCAGCGAGCTGAGCCGCGAGTTTATCGCCTTCGCCTGCGAACTGGGCGTGTTGCGCTTTGGCGAATTCAAGACCAAGGCGGGGCGCTTGAGCCCCTACTTCTTCAATGCCGGGTTGTTCAACGATGGCGCCTCCCTGTCGCGTCTCTGCGACTTCTACGCGCGCCGCGTTCTCGCTGCCGGATTCCCGTTCGATGTGCTGTTCGGGCCGGCTTACAAGGGAATTCCGCTCGCCGCCGGCACTGCCGTGGCACTGGCCGGACTCGGCCGCAACACGCCTTATGCCTACAACCGCAAGGAAACCAAGGATCACGGTGAAGGCGGCACGCTGGTCGGTGCACCCCTCAAGGGGCGCGTACTGATCATCGACGACGTGATTTCAGCGGGTACGTCGGTGCGCGAATCCGTCGAGATGATCCGCGCCGCCGGTGCCGTGCCGGCTGCCGTGCTCATCGCGCTCGACCGCCAGGAACGCGGGCAGGGCGAGCTTTCGGCCGTGCAGGAAGTTGAAAGAACTTACGGCATCCCGGTAATCAGTGTTGCCACGCTGACCGATTTGATCGATTATCTGTCCGGACATCCGGACCTTGAAAACAAGCTTGCTGCCGTGCGCGCCTACCGTGTTCGCTACGGCATCGACTGATGCCCTGACAATTCTTCCGGGAGAACCCCAATGCGCCTGATTTCCGCCTTGCTGTTTGCTTCTTCAGCCCTGCTGGCCCTGGATGCCGCCGCCCAGGTCCGCATCTATTGCTGTGACGACACCAACGGACGCAAGGTATGCGGCGATTTTCTGCCGGCGGCATGCCAGGGTCGGGCCTATGAGGAACGCGACAACCGCGGCTTCGTGGTCAAGGCGGTCGAAGCGCCACTGACGGAAGAGCAGCAGGCGCGTCGCGATGCCGAAACGGCCAGGAGGGAAGAGGCCAAGAAGAAAGCCGCCGAGGAGCGCCGCCGCACGCTGGCGCTGCTGTCGACCTATTCCAACGAAAAGGACATCAATTCCGCGCGGGATCGTGCCCTGGCCGAAGTTGACAAGAACATGAAGCAGTCCCAGGCGCGCCTGGAAGAAGCCAACAAGAAGAAGATCAAGCTGGACACCGAAAAGGAGTTCTACAAGGGCAAGCCGATGCCGGATTCGCTCAAGGCGCAGATTCGCGAAAACGAGAAAGAGATCAAGGCGCAGCAGGCCGCGGTGGATAGCAGGGTCAAGGAGATGGAGGACATCCGCACCCGTTTCGCCGAGGAGCGCAAGCGCTATCTTGAGCTGACGGGCAAGAAGGGCGTGGATGCCGCCCCTGCTCCTGCCGCGGCTCCCGCCGCTGTTCCGGCCGCAACGCCCGCCGTGGCGCCAGCGCCGACTCCCGCCCCGGCACCCGCTGCGGCGGCAGCCAAACCGGCGGAAAAGAAGTAATCAGGCGCCGAGCTTTTTCTTCAGCAGGTCGGTGACCTGCTGCGGATTGGCCTTGCCCTTCGTGGCTTTCATGGCCTGCCCGACCAGCGCGTTGAAGGCCTTTTCCTTGCCGGCGCGGTATTCCTCGACCGATTTCTGGTTGGCGGCGAGTACGTCGTCGACCAGCGCCTCGATGGCGCCGGTATCGGTGATCTGCTTCAGGCCCATCCGCTCGATTACTTCATCAACTTTCTGTTCCGGACCCGTCCACAACTCAATGAACGCTTTCTTGGCGCCTGCATTTGAGATGGTTGCGTCAGTGATGCGAGTAATCAACTCAGCCAGTTTTTCGGCGGGAATACGAATGACGTCGCGCCCGGGTATTCCATCCCGAACTTCACTAGGCAGTGGCTCTTCTTGCTCGTCGCGGGCACCCTCGTACATAAAGCGACGCACTTCGTTGATAACCCAGTTGGCGACCAGTTTGGGTTGTTTGCAGGCTTGAGTGGCTGCTTCGAAATATTTGGCCATGTCACGCGATGCGGTGAGCGTCGCCGCGTCGTAGGCGGAAAGCCCGTAGGCGGCCTGGAAGCGCGCCTGCATCGCCTGCGGCAACTCGGGCAGTTCGGATTTCACCTGGGCGATCCAGTCCGGAGTGATCTCCAGCGGCAGCAGGTCGGGGTCGGGGAAGTAGCGGTAGTCGTGCGCGTCTTCCTTGCTGCGCATCGAGCGGGTTTCGCCGCTGTCGGGATCGAACAGTACGGTGGCCTGCCGGATGGCACGCCCTTCCGTAATTTCGTTGATCTGCCACTGCACCTCGAAATCGATCGCCTGCTGCATGAAACGGAAGGAATTCAGGTTCTTGATCTCGCGCCGGGTGCCGAGCGGCCCTCCCGGGCGGCGCACCGAGACGTTGGCGTCGCAGCGAAACGAACCTTCCTGCATGTTGCCGTCGCAAATCCCTATCCACTGCACCAGCGCATGCAATGCCTTGGCATAGGCGACCGCCTCGGCCGAAGAGCGCATGTCCGGCTCGGTGACGATTTCCAGCAGCGGCGTGCCGGCGCGGTTGAGGTCGATGCCGGTGCGCCCGTGGAAGTCTTCGTGCAGCGACTTGCCTGCGTCTTCTTCGAGATGGGCGCGGGTTAAATGGACGAATTTCTCGGTTGCCGCGTCGCCGGAACCGACAGTAATTGCCAATCCGCCGCCGGATACCACCGGAATCTCGAACTGGCTGATCTGGTAGCCCTTGGGCAGGTCGGGGTAGAAATAGTTCTTGCGGGCGAAGATCGAGCGCGGCGCAATCTGTGCGCCGACGGCGAGGCCGAACTTGATGGCGCAGACCACGGCTTCGTGATTGAGTACCGGCAACACGCCGGGCAGCGCGATGTCCACCGCGCTGGCCTGCACGTTCGGCTCGGCACCGAAGGCGATGCTGCTGCCGGAGAAGATCTTCGATTTCGTTTGCAACTGGGCGTGGGTTTCCAGCCCGATGACGACTTCCCAGTTCATCGCATTTGCTCCGGAAACTTCATATGCCAGTCGGTGGCCTTCTGGTACTGGTGCGCCACGTTGAGCATCTTCGCTTCGCCAAACCAGTTGCCGATGATCTGCAAACCCACGGGCATGTTGTTGTTGCCGAAGCCGCAGGGCAGCGACATCCCCGGCAGGCCGGCGAGGTTGGTGGAGATGGTGTAGATGTCCGACAGGTACATCTGCACCGGGTCCGCGCTCTTGGCGCCGAAGCCGAAGGCCACCGAGGGCGAGGTCGGACCCATGATCACGTCGCAGTTCTTGAATGCCTCGGCAAAGTCGGCGGCGATGAGGCGGCGAATCTTCTGCGCCTGAAGGTAGTAGGCGTCGTAGTAGCCGTGCGACAGCACATAGGTGCCGATCAGGATGCGGCGTTTCACTTCCGCGCCGAAGCCCTGCGCCCGGCTGCGCGAGTACATTTCAGTGAGGTCGGCGTATTCCGGGGCGCGGTAGCCGTATCGCACGCCGTCGAAGCGCGACAGGTTGGAGCTGGCCTCGGCCGGCGCGATCACGTAGTAGGCCGGCACCGAGAGGCCGGAGTTGGGCAGTTGCACCTCGACTGTGGTGGCGCCCAGTGTGCGGTATTCGGCCAGCGCGACTTCGACCGCGGCGCGGACGTCCGCATCCATGCCGTCGCTGAAGAATTCCTTCGGCAAACCGATTCGCAGTCCGGCGAGAGGCTTTTCCAGGTCGCGGGCGTAATCTTCGGTAGAGCGCTCGAGCGAGGTCGAATCGCGGGGATCGAAGCCGGCCATGGCGTTGAGCAGCAGCGCGCAGTCTTCCGCGCTCTTCGCCATGGGGCCGGCCTGGTCCAGGCTGGAGGCGAAGGCGATCATGCCGTAACGCGAGACCACGCCGTAGGTCGGCTTCAGTCCGGTAAGGCCGCACAGCGCCGCCGGCTGGCGGATCGAGCCGCCGGTGTCGGTGCCGGTCGCGGCGGGGGTGAGGCGTGCTGCAATGGCGGCGGCCGAGCCGCCCGAGGAGCCGCCGGGAACGCGGGACACATCCCAGGGATTCTTCACCGGGCCGAAAAACGAGGTCTCGTTCGACGAGCCCATGGCGAATTCGTCCATGTTGAGCTTGCCCAGCGTGACCATGCCGGCGGCGGCGAGTTTTTCGACAACATGGGCGTCGTAGGGCGACACGAAGTTGGCCAGCATCTTCGAGCCGCAGCTGGTGCGCCAACCGTTGGTGCAGAAAATATCCTTGTGTGCCAAGGGGATGCCAGTCAACGTGCTGCCCGCGCCAGCAGCCAGCGCGGCGTCGGTCCCCCGCGCCTGGGTCAGGGTCTTGTCGCGGTCCAGTGCGATGAAGGCATTCAGCGCAGGATTGAGTTTCTCGATGCGGTCGAGGAAAAGCGTCGCCAGTTCAACGGCAGAAACCTTTTTCGCTGCCAGCGCAGCGGAGAGTTCGCGAAGCGATGAGTTGACCAGATCGCTCATTCGACAACCCTCGGGACAAGGTAAAGCCCAGCCTCCGTTTCCGGGGCCACCGCCTGAAAATCGGCGCGGCGGTCGGTCTCGGTGACCACGTCGGGGCGCAGGCGCTGCACCACATCCACGGCATGGGCCATCGGCTCGATGCCCGTGGTATCGACCGCCTGCAGTTGTTCGATGAAGCCGAGGATGCCGTTCAGTTGGTCGCGGGTGGCTTCGCGTTCCGCGGCGGAAAGGTCGATGCGGGACAAAAGGGCGATGCGGGTGACGTCTTCCAGGGTGAGGGACATGATGGCAAGTGGGGCTAAGTAATGTTGGACCCGGGTGAAACAAGGCCTGATCGGTACTTAAACTGGTCGGCGCGATAGGGTATTATAAGCGACCCCTGCTCCCCAGCCCTCTCCGGGCGGGCTTCAACACTGGAACCACGATGTTCGGCTTTCTCCGCTCCTACTTTTCCAACGACCTTGCCATCGATCTCGGCACCGCCAACACGCTGATTTATGTGCGTGGCAAGGGCGTAGTACTCGACGAACCTTCGGTCGTCGCCATTCGCATCGAAGGCGGTCCCAACGCCAAGAAGACCATCCAGGCGGTCGGCCGCGAGGCCAAGGGCATGCTCGGGCGCAATCCCAAGGAAATCCAGGTCATACGCCCCCTCAAGGATGGCGTCATTGCCGATTTCACCGTCACCGAGCAAATGCTCAAGCAGTTCATCAAGCGGGTGCATGAGTCCCGCCTGTTCTCGCCTTCCCCACGCATCATCATCTGCGTGCCCTCGGGTTCGACACAGGTCGAGCGCCGCGCCATCCGCGAGTCGGCGCTGGGCGCCGGTGCTTCGCAGGTGTACCTGATCGAGGAGCCGATGGCGGCGGCGATTGGCGCCGGCCTGCCGGTATCGGATGCCGTCGGTTCGATGGTGGTGGACATCGGCGGCGGCACCACCGAAGTCGGCGTGATTTCGCTCGGCGGCATGGTCTACGCGAACTCCGTGCGCGTCGGCGGCGACAAGTTCGACGAGGCGATCATCTCCTACATCAGCCGCAACTACGGCATGCAGATCGGCGACAACAGCGCCGAGAACATCAAGAAGCAGATCGGTTCCGCCTTCCCCGGCGCCGAGGTGCGCGAGATGGAAGTCTCGGGCATCAACCGTGCAGAGGGCATTCCGCGCAAGTTCACGATCTCCTCCAACGAGGTGCTCGAAGCGCTCTCCGAGCCACTCAACCAGGTGGTCAAGGCGGTCAAGGATGCGCTGGAAAAAACCCCTCCCGAACTTGGCGCCGACATTGCCGAGCGCGGCCTGGTGCTGACCGGAGGCGGCGCGCTGCTGCACGACTTGGATCGCCTGCTGACCGAGGAAACCGGCCTGCCGGTGATCGTCGCCGACGATCCGCTGACCTGCGTCGCGCGCGGTTCCGGCATGGCGCTTGAAAAGATGGACAAACTCGGCAGTATTTTCGCCAACGAGTAAGGTCCGACCCGTGTAGCTTGCAGGCTGGCCCTTTGCCGCTGAGCACGGGGTTCCACCGGGTTTCCCTTTTCTGAGAGCGCTCCTGCCTTGATGTCCGTCGTTGGTCATGCTCCGCCACCCTTTTTCAAACGGGGTCCGGCGCCGCTCGTGCGGCTGGCTTTCTTCGTCTCGCTTTCCCTGATCCTGCTGGTTGCCGATCTGCGTTTTCATACCCTGGAATGGGCGCGCTTGGGCGTAGCGACGGTGGCCTGGCCCCTGCAGCGAATGACCTGGATGCCGATTGATGCCGCGGGCGATGCCGGTAGCTATCTCGCGCGGCAATCCACCCTGCTGAAGGAAAACGAGGAGCTGCGCCGGCGCCAGCTCGGTACCGCCAATCTCTTGCTGCGCCAGCAGCATCTGGAACAGGAGAACAAGCGGCTGCGGGCCCTGCTCGACATGCGCGCCAGGCAGCCGGTCGAGGGGCGCATTGCCGAGATTCTCTACGCCGCCCGCGATCCGTTCTCGCGCCGCGTCATCATCGACAAGGGCATCCAGCATGGAATCAGCGCCGGCCAGGCGGTGGTGGACGACATTGGCGTCATTGGCCAGGTGGCACGGGTATTTCCTCTCACGTCGGAAGTCCTGCTGCTGACCGACAAGGACCAGGCGATACCGGTCGCGGTGCAGCGCAACGGCTTGCGTGCCGTGCTGGCGGGCGCCGGCGCCGGGATGATGGAACTGCGCTTCCTGGCGGCGAACGCCGAAATACAGGTGGGCGACCTGCTCGTCACGTCGGGGCTCGATGGGGTCTATCTGCCTGGCCTGCCGGTGGCCAAGGTGGTCAAGATCGATCGCGACAGCTCGTATTCCTTTGCCCGCATCACCTGCGCGCCGCTGGCGGGGGTCGAGCGCCACGGCCTGGTCCTGGTGCTGGGTGCGCGCACGGCGCTGCCGCCGCAACCGGACGACGCACCCGCCGCCGAGCAGCAAGGCCGAGGCAAGCGGGTCAAGAAAAAGGCACACTGAATGCAACCCACCCATTCCTCGCGCCGCATCCTGCTGCCGGTCAGAAACTGGTTCATCGTGCTGACGCTGTTTCTCGCACTGTTGCTGAACCTGATTCCCTTTGGGCAGTTTCCGGGCATACCCGACTGGGTTGCACTGGTGCTGGCGTTCTGGTGCGTGCATCAACCCTTGAAAGTGGGCATGGCCGCCGGCTTCGTGCTTGGCCTGGCGATGGACGTGGCCGATGCCGCCGTAATGGGACAGCATGCGCTGGCTTATGTGCTGCTGGCATATGCCGCCGCCGGGCTGTCGCGCCGCGTGCTGTGGTTTCCCCTCTCACAGCAGGCGCTGCACGTATTGCCACTGTTCCTCGGCATGCAACTGGTGATGGTGACGGCACGGATGATCAGCGGCGCCGAGTTTCCCGGCGTGTTGTGGTTCCTTTCGAGCATCAGCGCCACCCTGCTCTGGCATCCGGCGACTTACGTGTTGCTGATGCCCCAGTTCCGGCCCGAAGACAAAGACGTCCATCGACCGATA
>JAIOPW010000217.1 GCA_021413665.1 Rhodocyclales bacterium
ATCAACTCGCCGGGCGGTTCCGTCACGGCGGGCATGGCCATCTACGACACCATGCAGTTCATCAAGCCGAACGTGTCGACGCTGTGCATCGGCCAGGCTGCAAGCATGGGCGCCTTTCTGCTGGCGGCGGGCGAAAAGGGCAAGCGTTACTGCCTGCCGAATTCGCGGGTGATGATTCATCAACCGATGGGCGGGTTCCAGGGCCAGGCTTCGGACATCGAGATCCACGCCAAGGAAATCCTGTTTCTCAAACAGAAACTCAACAACATGCTGGCGCACCACACCGGCCAGTCGATCGAACGCATCGAGCGCGATACGGATCGTGACAACTTCCTGTCGGCCGAGGCGGCGGTAGAGTACGGTCTGGTCGACAAGGTGCTGACTCGGCGCGACGAAGCGGTCGCGGCCTGATCCTTCGCGGCGACGGAGACGAAGATGGCGGAAAAGAAATCGGGTAGCGGCGAAAAGCTGTTGTACTGCTCCTTCTGCGGCAAGAGCCAGCACGAAGTAAAGAAGCTGATTGCCGGCCCATCGGTCTTCATCTGCGACGAGTGCATCGAGCTTTGCAACGACATCATTCGCGACGAGATCGCCGCCGAGCCCGAGGGCGCGCCCAAGCGCGAACTGCCGGCGCCGAAGGAAATCCGCGAGATGCTCGATCAGTACGTGATCGGGCAGGATTCGGCGAAGAAGATTCTTGCCGTGGCTGTCTACAACCACTACAAACGCATCCGGCACCAGGAAAAAGGCAGCGACGGCATCGAACTGTCGAAAAGCAATATCCTGCTGATCGGTCCTACCGGATCGGGTAAGACCCTGCTGGCGCAGACCCTGGCGCGCACGCTCAACGTGCCCTTCGTCATGGCCGACGCGACGACCCTCACCGAAGCGGGCTATGTCGGCGAAGACGTCGAGAACATCATCCAGAAGCTGCTGCAGAAATGCGACCACGAGGTCGAGAAGGCGCAGCAGGGCATCGTCTATATCGACGAGATCGACAAGATTTCGCGCAAGTCGGACAATCCCTCGATCACCCGCGACGTCTCCGGCGAGGGCGTGCAGCAAGCGTTGCTGAAGCTGATCGAAGGCACGGTGGCCAGCATTCCGCCGCAGGGTGGGCGCAAGCACCCGAATCAGGATTTCATCCAGATCGACACCACCAATATCCTGTTTATTTGTGGCGGGGCATTCGACGGTCTCGACAAAGTGATTCGCAGCCGCTCCGAAAAAGGCGGCATTGGCTTCGGTGCAGAGGTGAAAAGCCGGGATGCCAGCAACGTCGGCGAGATGCTGAAGCAGGTCGAACCCGAGGACTTGATCAAGTTCGGTCTGATTCCGGAACTGATCGGGCGCCTGCCGGTGATCGCGACGCTGCAGGAACTGGACGAAGCGGCACTGGTGGAAATTCTCATCGAACCGAAGAACGCCCTGATCAAGCAGTATCACAAGCTGTTCGCCATGGAGGGCGTGGAACTCGAAGTGCGTCCCTCGGCCTTGCAGGCCATTGCGAAGAAGGCGCTGAAGAGGAAGACTGGTGCGCGGGGTTTGAGGTCGATTCTCGAAAATGTGTTGCTCGACACCATGTACGAACTGCCAACCCTTGAGAGTGTCAGCAAGGTCGTGATCGACGAGAGCACGATCGAAAGCGGCGCGCAGCCGCTGATGATTTACGCCGACCAGCCCAAAGTCTCCGGCTCCAACTGATCCGACGGCCGGGTTTGACTGAGGCCGCCTTGAATACCGGTCAGCCGCCCCAATGTGGATGGCGTGACTCATAACCGAAGGACACGATGATGTCTGGCCTGCCTGATACCCCTGTAGAGACCCAATCCCTGCCGCTGTTGCCCTTGCGCGACGTGGTGGTATTCCCGCACATGGTGATTCCCCTGTTTGTCGGGCGTCCCAAGTCCATCAAGGCGCTGGAAACGGCGATGGAATCCGGCAAGAACATCCTCCTGGTGGCGCAGAAGTCGGCGGCCAAGGACGAGCCGGTACCGGAGGATATGTACGAAATCGGCTGCCTCGCCAACATCCTGCAGATGCTGAAGCTGCCGGACGGCACGGTAAAGGTTCTGGTCGAAGGCGTGCAGCGTGCTCGCGTGCTGCGCATCGAAGACCAGCGTGCGCTGTTTGTCGCCGACGTCAGCCTGATCCCCATCGAAGTGCGGCCGGACAACGAGGTCGAGGCCATGCGCCGAACGGTTCTGGCCCAGTTCGACCAGTATGTGAAACTGAACAAGAAGATTCCGCCCGAGGTCTTGACGTCGCTGGCCGGCATCGAGGAAGCGGGGCGCCTGGCTGACACGATTGCCGCGCACCTGCCGTTGAAGCTCGAACAGAAGCAGGAAGTTCTGGAGGTTTTCGGCGTATCCGAGCGCCTGGAAAAACTGCTCGGCCAGCTTGAAGCCGAGCTCGACATCCTTCAGGTCGAAAAGCGCATCCGCGGCCGCGTCAAGCGCCAGATGGAAAAGAGCCAGCGCGAGTACTACCTGAACGAGCAGGTCAAAGCCATCCAGAAGGAGCTCGGCGAAGGCGAAGAAGGTGCCGACATCGACGAGATGGAAAAGAAGATCAAGGCTGCCGGCATGAGCAAGGAAGCCCTGGTCAAAGTGAATTCCGAGGTGAAAAAGCTCAAGCTGATGTCACCCATGTCGGCCGAAGCGACGGTGGTTCGCAACTACATTGAAACGCTGCTGGCGCTGCCATGGAAGAAGAAGTCGCGCATCAGCAAGGATCTGTCGGCCGCGGAAAAAGTTCTCGACCGGGATCACTACGGATTGGAGAAGGTAAAGGAGCGCATCGTCGAGTACCTCGCAGTGCAGCAGCGGGTGGACAAGGTCAAGGCGCCGATCCTGTGTCTGGTGGGGCCTCCGGGCGTGGGCAAGACTTCGCTGGGTCAATCGATCGCCAAGTCCACCAATCGAAAGTTCATCCGCATGGCGCTGGGCGGCGTGCGCGATGAAGCGGAGATTCGCGGCCATCGCCGCACCTATATCGGCTCCATGCCCGGCAAGATTCTGCAGAACATGACCAAGGTGGGGGTCAAGAACCCCCTGTTCCTGCTCGATGAAGTCGACAAGATGGGGCAGGACTTCCGTGGCGACCCGTCGTCTGCCTTGCTCGAAGTGCTCGATCCCGAGCAGAACCATACCTTCCAGGATCACTATATCGAGGTTGATTTCGATCTGTCCGATGTCATGTTCGTTGCGACGGCCAATACGCTCAACATACCGGCTGCCTTGCTGGATCGTCTGGAGGTAATCAGGCTCGCCGGCTACACGGAGGACGAGAAGGTCAACATCGCCTTGCGTTATCTGGTACCGAAGCAGATGAAGAACAACGGCATCAAGCGGGACGAACTTGGCATCACCGAGGACGCCCTGCGCGACATCGTGCGCTATTACTCACGCGAAGCAGGCGTCCGTGCGCTGGAGCGCGAGATATCGAAGATTTGCCGCAAGGTGGTCAAGTCGCTGGTGATGAAGGCGCGCAAGCACAAGATCGTGGTCAACGCCAAGAATCTCGACAAGTTCCTTGGCGTGCGCCGCTACAGCTTCGGCATGGCGGAAAAGGAAAACCAGATTGGTCAGGTGACCGGCCTGGCCTGGACCGAAGTCGGTGGCGAGTTGCTGACCATCGAAACCGTTGCCTTGCCCGGCAAAGGCAAAACCATGACCACCGGCAAGCTTGGCGAGGTGATGCAGGAGTCAATCCAGGCGGCCCTGTCGGTGGTGCGCAAGCGCAGCAACGCGCTCGGCATCGCGGATGATTTCTATCAGAAGAACGATATCCACATTCACTTGCCGGAAGGGGCGACGCCAAAGGATGGTCCGAGTGCCGGCATCGCCATTTGCACCGCGCTGGTGTCGGTCCTGACCGGGATACCGGTGCGGGCTGATGTCGCAATGACGGGTGAGATAACCTTGCGTGGTGAAGTCTTGCCGATCGGCGGGTTAAAAGAGAAACTGCTGGCGGCGGTTCGTGGCGGCATTCGCCTGGCGCTGATTCCGGAAGAGAACGTCAAGGATCTTGCCGAGATTCCGGACACGATCAAGAACCGCATCGAAATCCTTCCGGTACGGTGGATCGACAAGGTTCTCGAGTTGGCCCTTGAACGCATGCCCCAGCCTTTACCCGAGCAAGCCGCCACCCCTGCCGTGGCGGTGGCTGCGGGTGACGCCGCGGTGACAGGGGTCGTCACCCACTGAGGGAGTGCAAACTGTTAAAATCGCGGCCGCTGCCCGATGTGGGCGGTCGTGGTCCAGCGGGTGCTTAGCTCAGTTGGTAGAGCGTCGCCCTTACAAGGCGAATGTCGGCGGTTCGACCCCGTCAGCACCCACCAAATTTGAGGGCTTGCAGCAGTGCGGGCCCTTTTTTTTCACGCGCTTGCTGTTTTGTCGCGTAGACGCGAGAATCGAATTATTCAGCCAGGCAATCGCATATCGGTATGGACCTCCTTGAAATTCCTGTCGAGCAACTGACCTTTGGCATGTTTGTCGCCAAGCTCGACCGCCCATGGACGGAAACGCCTTTTGTGTTTCAGGGGTTCGTCCTGAAGAGTGAGAAGCAGCTCGGAGTGCTGAAGCAATACTGCAAACACGTCTTCGTCGATCCGGAGAAGGAGGATCCGCCGGAAGTTGCGAAGGTCACAGCGGAGGATCTGGCGAAAATTCGCGGCGGCACGGTCTACAAGGAGGTCGCGAGCGTCGAAGTCGAACTGCCACGAGCGCAGAAGGCCTTTACGAATACCACTGCGGTCGTCAAGGAGTTGTCGCGAGTGGTTGAGAGTGGCAGTGCGATCGACAGTGCCAGGTCCCGCGAGGCAGCTGCCCAGATCACCGAAAGCGTCGTGCGCAATCCGGATGCCATGACACTGCTGACCAAGCTGCAGGAGAAGAGCGGTGCGACCCTGAGCCGTGCGGTTGAGATTTCGGTCATGATGACCGTCTTCGGACGCTTTCTCCAGTTGCCGCCGGATCGCCTGGAAATCCTAGGCATGCTCGGACTGTTGCAGGACGTCGGCAAGCTCAAGCTGCCCACCGAATTATCGGCGCGCGGACCGGTCACTCCCGAAGAAATCGAGATCTACCAGACGCATGTAAATCACTCGGTACGGATACTCAGTGATACCCCCGGCGTACCCGCGGAGATTCCCGGGCTTGCGTCCCTGCATCATGAGCGCTTCGACGGAAGTGGCTATCCGCGCGGTTTGCGCGGAACTGCAATCGCCTTTTACGGCTTGATCGCGGGTATCGTGGATGCATACGACACGCTTACCGCACCTCAGCCTTTCGGCGAGAACATGTCT
>JAIOPW010000065.1 GCA_021413665.1 Rhodocyclales bacterium
CCGCCGTAGATGCGCTGCACACGGGCATCGGCCCAGGCACGGGTGATCGGGTATTCCCACATGTAGCCGTAGCCGCCGTGCAATTGCACGCATTCGTCCATGACCTTGAACTGCAGGTCGGTGCACCAGTACTTGGCCATCGAGGCCGTCGCCGGGTCGAGCTTGTTTGCCAGCAACAGTTCGATGCAACGGTCGACGAAGACGCGGCCGATCTGTATCTCGGTCTTCAGTTCGGCGAGCTTGAAGCGGGTGTTCTGGAACTTGGCGATTTCCTGGCCGAAGGCCTTGCGTTCATTGGTGTACTGGATGGTCCAGTCCAGCGCGGCTTCGGCGGAAGCCATCGAGATCACGGCGATCTGCAGGCGTTCCCAGGGCAGTTCCTGCATCAGGTAGATGAAGCCGCTGCTTTCCTCGCCGAGCAGGTTCTCCGCCGGCACCCTTACATTGTCGAAGAACAGCTCGCAAGTATCCTGCGCCTTCATGCCGGCCTTGTGCAGCGGCTTGGCCTTGGTGAATCCCGCCATCGTGGTGTCGACCACCAGCAGGCTGGTGCCCTTGGCGCCCTTGGCCGGATCGGTCTTGGCGACGACGATGACGAGGTCGCAGAGGTAGCCGTTGGTGATGAAAATCTTCGAGCCGTTGAGGATGTAGTGGTCGCCATCCTTCACTGCCGTGGTGCGCACGCCCTGCAGGTCGGAGCCCGCGCCCGGCTCGGTCATGGCGATGGCGCCGATCATTTCGCCGCTGGCCATTTTCGGCAGGTATTTCTGTTTCAAGGCTTCACTGCCGTAATGCAGCAGGTAGGGCGCGACGATCTCGGAGTGCAGGCCCCAGCCCAGGCCCGTGGCGTTGATGCGCGCGGCCTCTTCCATGATCACGACCGAAAATCGCTTGTCCACGCCCGCCCCGCCGTATTCCTCGGGCATGGTGGCGCAGAGGAATCCCGACGCGCCGGCCTTGGTCCATATCTCGCGATCGACGTGGGACTGTTCTTCCCAGCGCGCGTGGTGGGGAGCGACCTCCTGCTCCATGAAGCGGCGGACGGTGTCGCGGAAAGCTTCGTGATCCTCTTCGAACAGGGTGCGCGGAATCGACAGCATGGGGGTCTCCATCCAGGGTCGGGAAGGGCAGCCATGCTACCAAGCAAGCGCTTGCTTGACAAGCAATCGGGGCGGGACAAGAATGCCCGCTTCCCCGAGTACCCGCCTGCCAGGAAAGGACGCGCCATGATCCCGACACCGCCCCCGCTCAGGTCCTCAACCAGGCCCGCGTACTCGAAAACTACAACGCCTACGCCAGCAACCTGCCGTTGCAGGAGGCCGTCAGGCAGCAGGGCGCCGGCTGGGCCCACGACTGGCTGCTGGCGCGCGGCGCCGAAGTCGGCAGTGCCGAGTGGATCGAGCATGGCCGCCTGGCCAACCTCTGCCCGCCGCAACTGAAGCTGTTCGACCGCTACGGCAACCGCCGCGACGAAGTCGAATTCCATCCCTCCTGGCACGAATGCCTGGACTGGCTCAAGCGCCACGGCTGCGACACCGGCCCCTGGGCCGACCCCAAACCCGGCGCCCACGTCGCCCGCGCCGCCGCCTACGTCATGTTCGCCGAGATCGAGGACGGCTCGCTGTGCCCGACCACCATGACCTACGGCGCGGTGCCGGTGCT
>JAIOPW010000218.1 GCA_021413665.1 Rhodocyclales bacterium
CGAAGGCAAGCTGCGCGAGGCGCTGTCCCGCTTCAAGATCTATGCCCTGGCGCCGGATCTCGACGCGCGCGGCATGGGCGATCGCGTCATGGAAGGCGTTGCCACCGTCGATTACGGCGGCTTCGTCGATCTGGTCACCGAGCACAAGAACTGCCAGTCCTGGCTGTAAGCCACACCTTTCCTGCCCCATACACCACCCAGTCAACAAGGAGACACTCATGTCCAGCATCGAAGTCAATGGCAAGTCCTACGAAACCGACGAAGAAGGCTATCTGGTCAACCTCGCCGAATGGAACGAGGACGTCGGCACCTACCTCGCGCAAACCGAGAGCGTCGAAATGACCGACCAGCACTGGGAAGTCATCAACTTCCTGCGCGACTACTACAACGAGTTCCAGATCGCCCCGGCCGTCCGCGTCCTGACCAAGGCCATCGGCAAAAAACTCGGCCCGGAGAAGGGCACCAGCCAGTACCTGTATGACCTGTTTCCCTACGGCCCCGCCAAGCAGGCGTGCAAGATCGCCGGCCTGCCCAAGCCGACCGGCTGCGTGTAATTCAGAGGTCAGGGATCAGGAATCAGGGATCAGACAAACCGACCCCGCTCCGACTTCTGATACCTGATACCTGATTCCTGATACCTGACATGAACATCGCCTTCGCCATCCTGTTCTACGCCGCCACGTTGATTCTGGTGGGAGGCATTGCCTACCGGGTGTACGAATACGCTCGTACCCCGGCGCCGCTGAAGATTCCGACGACGCCGGCGCCGACCACGACCGGCGGCGTGGCCTTCCGCATGTTCCGCGAAGTGGTGTTTTTCGAGAGCCTGTTCAAGTCCAACTTGTGGATCTGGGCGCTGGGCTGGCTGTTCCACGTCGGCCTCGCCCTCGTGCTGCTGCGCCACCTGCGCTACTTCACCGAACCGGTGAACTTCATCATCGCCTTCATCCAGCCCTTCGGCATGTACGCCGGCTTCGCCATGGCCGCCGGCCTCGCCGGGCTCTGGGCTCGACGTTTTCTGGTCGAGCGCATCCGCTACATCTCGACCCCCTCCGATCACCTGATGCTGGCGCTGCTGCTCGGCATCGCCGGCACCGGCCTGCTGATGAAGTTCGTCATGCACACCGATGTCGTTGCGGTGAAGACCTTCTTCCTCGGCCTGATGGTCTTCGAGATCAATCGGCTGCCGGTCCACCCCGGCCTCTACCTGCACCTGGGCATGGTCGTGCTGCTGATGATCATTTTCCCCGTCAGCAAGCTGCTGCACGCCCCCGGCCTGTTCTTCTCGCCGACCCGCAACCAGGTCGACAACCCGCGCGAAACGCGCCACCTGGCGCCCTGGGCGGCCAAATTCGAGGCGAAGAACTGATCATGGCCGACGAAACCACACCCGTCGCCGTCGCGCCAGCGCCGACTCCTGCAGCCGCCGCCAAACCGGCCGAAAAGGCCAAGGTCGTCGCCCCGGCCTATCGCGACTACCCGACCATCCCGGCCCTGAAAATCGACTCGATGGTCGAGTCGAATCCCTATGTATCCGCGGCAACGCACAACGAAGCGCTCGGCTTCCCCGGCACCCTGGTCGATGGCTGGGAGCAGAAGGCCGTCGCCAAGATGGGCGAACTGCTGGGCAAGTACCGCTCGCTGCGCGTCTATATGGATGCCTGCGTGCATTGCGGCGCCTGCACCGATAAGTGCCACTATTTCATCGGCACCGGCGACCCGAAGAACATGCCGGTGGCGAGGCAAGACCTGATGCGCTCGGTATATCGCCGCTACTACACGCTGCCGGGCAAGCTGTTCCCCAAGCTGGTCGGCGCGAGCGACATGACCAAGGACGTGCTCGACGACTGGTTCCGCTACTACAACCAGTGTTCCGAGTGCCGCCGCTGCTCGGTGTTCTGTCCCTACGGCATCGACACCGCCGAAGTCACCATGGCGGCCAAGGAAATCATGGACAGCGTCGGTCACGGTCACAAGTATGTGAACGAGATCATGGGCAAGGTGCACAAGATCGGCAACAACCTCGGCCTGCCCGGCCCCGCGCTGGAAAACACGCTGGAAGGCCTGGAAGAGGACGTCCTCGAAGAAACCGGCGCCGCCGTCAAGTATCCGCTCGACGTCAAGGGCGCCGAAGTGCTGCTGGTCACGCCCTCGGCCGACTTCTTCGCCGAGCCGCACGTCGATAGCCTGATCGGTTACGGCAAGGTCTTTCACGCCGCCGGCATCTCCTGGACACTGTCTTCCAAGGCCTCGGAGGCCGGCAACTTCGGCATGTTCATCGGCAACTACGAGCAGATGAAGAAGATCGCCATGCGCGTGCGCGAAGCCGCGCTGGAGCTCGGCGTCAAACGCATCGTGGTCGGCGAATGCGGCCACGCCTGGCGCGTCGCCTATGCCTTCTGGAACACCCTGACCGGCATCGGCGCCGGCGCCAGCGACCCCTTCGCGATCCAGTTGCAGAAGCAGCTCGACCCGAACTACAAACAGCCTTCGCACATCTGCGAAGTGACCTGGGACCTGATCCAGGCCGGCCGCCTCAAGTTCAACAAGGAAGCCAACGATCACCGCATCGTCACCTTCCACGATTCCTGCAACGTCGCCCGCGGCTCACGCATGGGCGACTATGCAGGCGGCCAGTTCGAGATTCCGCGCAATATCATCAAGGCGGTCGCCAACCACTACGTGGAGATGTCGCCCGACACCACACACGAAAGAACCTTCTGCTGCGGCGGTGGTGGCGGCCTGCTGACCGACGAGCTGCTCGACCTCCGGGTCAAGGGTGCGCTGCCGCGCATGGAAGCCCTGAACCGCATCGTCCAGCACGACGGCGTCAATTTCATGGCCACCATCTGCGCCATCTGCAAGGCCCAATTCACCAAGGTGCTGCCCTACTACGGCTTCAAGATGAGCATGGTCGGCGGCGTGCACCAACTGGTCAGTACCGCGATCGTGCTCGACAACGAGCAATGACGAACAAGACTTCAATGGAGACCCTTCATGTCCGCCACTCCTGAAACCCACACCGAAAAGCTGACCTTCCGCCGCTACAAGGAAGGCGACACCAAGGTCAAACGCTGGCAACAGCAGATTTTCCAGGCCAGCTATACCTACAAGTGCCCGACCTACGTGCAGTCGACCCCGCCGTGCCAGGGTTCCTGCCCGTCCGGCGAAGACATCCGCGGCTATCTGAACATCGTGCGCGGCATTGAAAAGCCTCCCGTCGGCGCCGACGGCAAGCCCAGCATGAGCTGGCAGGGATACGCCTGGCGCCGCCTGACCGAAGCCAATCCGCTGCCCTCCGTGATGGGCCGCGTCTGCCCCGCGCCCTGCGAAACCGGCTGCAACCGCAATGAAGTCGAAGACCACGTCGGCATCAACTCGGTCGAGCACTACCTCGGCGACTGGGCGATCCAGAACAACCTCAAGTTCAAGGCGCCGGAACACAAGACCGGCAAGAAGGTCGCCATCATCGGCGGCGGACCGGCCGGCCTCTCGGCGGCCTACCACCTGACGCTCAAGGGCCACAGCTGCACCATATTCGACGAGCACGAATTCCTCGGCGGCATGATGCGCTACGGCATCCCCGGTTACCGCACGCCGCGCGATACGCTCGACGCCGAAATCCAGCGCATCCTCGATCTGGGCGTCGAAGTGCATCTCAAGACCCGCATCGGCACCGACGTCACGCTGGAGCAATTGCGCGCAAGCTATGACGCGATTTTCCTCGGCCTCGGCGCCCAGGCCGGCCGCGCCCTGCCGCTCCCCGGCGACCCGGCAGACCATGCCGCACCGAACGTCGTTACCGCCACCTCCTTCCTCAAGGCCTTCAACGACGGCCGCCTGAAGACCGTTGGACACCGCGTGGTGGTCGTCGGCGGCGGCGATACCTCGATGGACGTCGCCACCGTGGCGCGTCGCCTCGGCCACATCGAGAAGGTCAATCCGACCGATTTTGAAGGCGCCATCGCCGGCCATCTGGCCCAGGACGTGGCCGATATTTCCCTGCGCCAGGGCGCCGAAGTCACGCTGACCTCCGTCTATATGACCGCCAGCAAGCCCGAAATCGAGCACGCCCAGGCTGAAGGCATCACCATCATGGGTGGCTGGATGCCGATCGGTGTCGTCAAGGGCCCGGATGGCCGCGCCACGGCGCTGCGCGTCATGCAGTGCGAAGCCAAGATGATTTCCGGCCGCCTCGACATCAAGAAGATCGAAGGCACCGAAAAGGAACTGCCGGCCGACCT
>JAIOPW010000219.1 GCA_021413665.1 Rhodocyclales bacterium
CATCACCACGGCCAGCGCGATGCCGAGCGTGCCGCGCGTTATGGTGTGGGACAGCTCGGAGATCGGCAGCGCCACGTTGAAGGCGATCATGACGAGGACGATGCCGACCAGCATGGTGGTCGGGATGTTGATCAGCGCCTCCACTTCACCGCGGACATTGAGCTTGCGCACCAGGCGGTGCAGGATCCAGGGCAGCAGCAACACCTTGAGCGCCAGCGTCAGCGCGGCCGAGTAGTAGAGATGCACCTGCGCGGTAGTCACCGCCGCGACGAGGGTCGCCAGGCACAGGGCCAGGCCCTGCAGGGCGAACAGGTTGACCAGTGCCGGCATGCGCCGCTGCGCCAGCATGGCGAAGGCCAGCAGCAGGATCACCGCTGCGAAGAGGTTGATCAACTGGGCGGAGAAGGGAATGGCTGCGCTCATACCTTGACCTCCAGCAGCAGGCGGACAAGCAGGCCGAGCACCGCGAGCATGAAGGCGGTGCCGAGGAACTCCGGCGCGCGGAAGATCCGCATCTTGGCGTTGACGGTCTCGATGCCGGCCAGCAGGAAGCCGCCGATGGCAAGCTTCAGCAGCAGCAGCGGAATCGCCGCCAGCAGGGCGACAAAGCTGTCACCAATGGCGATGCCCCAGGGAAAGAACAGCGCCAGGCCAAGGCAGGAATAGGCGTACAACTTGAGGCTTGCCGCCCACTCGATCAGCGCCAGGTGCCGGCCCGAATATTCGAGGATCATCGCTTCGTGGATCATCGTCAGCTCGAGATGGGTGGCCGGGTTGTCCACCGGAACGCGGGCGTTCTCCGCCAGGGAAACGATGGTGAAGGCAACGCCGGCGAAGGCCAGGCTGGGATAGATCACCATCTCGCGCTGCGCGAGGGTCTCGACGATGGTGGCCAGCGAAGTCGACTGGGCGATCATGGCCAGCGTGAAAATCACCATCAGCAGGGCCGGCTCGGCGAGGAAACCGATCAGCATTTCACGGCGGCCGCCAAGGGTGCCGAACGAGGTGCCGACGTCCATGCCGGCCAGCGAAATGAAAATGCGCGCCAGGCCAAAGACGCCGACCAGCGCCAGGGCGTCGGCCGCCGGCGCGAAGGGCAGGTCGGTGGATAGCGTGGGCACGATGGCGCAGGCCAGCACCATGCAGCCGAAGATGACGAAGGGCGCGGCGCGGAACAGCGAGGACGCGTTATGCGCCAGCACCACGTCCTTGTTGAACAGCTTTTGCAGCATGTAATAGGGCAGTAGCAACGGCGGCGCGGTGCGGCTCTGGAACCAGGCGCGGCACTGACCGACCCAGCCCGACAGCAGCGGCGCCAGCACCAGCGCCAGCAGGATGGCGAAGGCCTGGCCGAGCAGTCCGGAAATGCTGATCATGGCCGCGCCACCAACAGTAAAACGAGGAGCGTAATGAAGCTGTACATCAGGTAGACGGCGATGCGTCCGCCTTGCAACGTGACGATCAGGGTCGAGATCCAGCCGGCGAGCCGGGCGACCGGCAGGTAGAGCCAATGCCAGAAGTGGTCCTCGATCTTGACGCTGTAAAACGGCTTGGCGTCGCGCGCGGAGGGGAAATGCCGCTCCATGCGGAACATCGGCTCGAAGATGCGGCGGATCGGCTGGCTGAAGCCTTCGGCGGTATCCTGCGCGCGCGGCCCTTCGAAGTGGTAGCCGCAGTCCCAGGCCGTGGTGCGGCGGACGCGGCCATGATAGAGATGGCGCACCAGCCAGCGCCCCAGCAGCAGCGTGGCGGCGATCGTGACGAGGACGATCAGCGGCTCGTAGCTGGCGCGTTCGGGCGAGATCGGCGCCAGCATCCACCAGCCATGTTCATTCAGCTTGTCGGCGAGGCCGGTACCCAGCAACTGGCGCGTGGCGGCGTCGATGCGCAGGATCACCGTCGACGGCATGACCCCGAGCAGCAGCGTGATCAGCGCCAGCCAGACCAGGCCGGCCTTCTCCCAGACGCCAGCGTCGTGAGCGTTCCTGAGCCCGGGTTCGCGCATCTGGCCGAGGAAAATGATGCCGTAGAACTTGACCATGGCGAAACCGGCCAGCGCGGCGACCAACACCACCAGCGCCGCCGCCACCGGCACCACCATGTTGAGCCAGGGGTGCGGCAGGCCGGGCGA
>JAIOPW010000121.1 GCA_021413665.1 Rhodocyclales bacterium
GCCGAGATCGAGTCCTACCTGGACAAGGAAGATGCCCTCAACTGCGCCGGCAGCGCCAAGTCCGAGGGCCTTGGCATTTCCTTGCTCCGCCACCTGCGCGGCGACGATCCCAACGCACTGGTGGGCCTGCCGCTGATCGCCTTGTGCGACATGCTGCGTGCCGAAGGGCTGGCTCTGCCATGACCGACTCGTCAGCGCCGCGAATGTCCGGCACGCTCTGGCTGCTGCCTGTCGCCCTCGGCGATACGCCATGGGAAGACTTCCTGCCGCCGAAAACACGCGCGGCGGCTTGCCGGCTGACCCATTTTGTCGTCGAAAACGCCAAGACGGCCCGTGCCGAGCTCAAGCGCATCGGCCACCCGGTGCCCTTGCGCGAACTGGCAATCGAGCAGTTGCCGGAGACACCCACCGCGACGGAAATCGAGCGGCTGCTGGCGCCCCTGCTCTCGGGTCACGACCTGGGCCTGATGTCGGAGGCCGGCTGTCCCGCCGTAGCCGATCCGGGTGCCCTACTGGTGCGCCGCACCCACGAACTTGGCCTGGTCGTCAAGCCGCTGGTCGGCCCCTCCTCGCTTCTGCTGGCATTGATGGCCTCCGGGTTGGACGGTCAGCACTTTGCCTTTCACGGCTACCTTCCGGCAAGGGAACCGGAGCGTGGCGCCCGCATTGCCGAACTTGAGAAAGAATCGGTCCGCCAGCGACAAGCGCAGATATTCATCGAAACCCCCTACCGGAATCTGGCCCTTTTCAGGTCGCTACTGCTTAAATGCGGGCCAGGGACACGCCTCTGCGTTGCGACCGACCTGGGCCTTGGCAGCGAACAGATTCGGACACGACCCATCGCGGAATGGACGGCGGCACCATTACCCGACCTTGACAAGCGCCCCACCGTATTCCTGCTGCTGGCGAATTGACGTGTCACGCCAGATCAGATTACTGCAACTGCTTGACTGGGATTCACCACACCAGAATGCCTCGCTGCGCCAGGAGCTGACAGCCGGATTGTTGCAACCGAAGGCACGTATCGCGCCCAAATTCTTCTATGACAGCCTGGGCTCGCGCCTGTTCGAGGCGATAACCGAACTGCCCGAGTACTACCCGACCAGAACCGAAGGCGCAATCTTCATTGAACATATGCCGGCCATCCGGCAGGCGCTGGGCGAGGACTTCACGCTGGTCGACCTCGGCTGCGGCAATTGTGGCAAGGCCGGCCGGCTTTTTCATGCCGGAACACTTCCCGCGCGCTACGTAGCGGTCGATATTTCGGTCGATTTCCTGCGTGAATCCCTGCAACACCTGAAACGGGAACTACCGGAAATCGAAATGATTGGTGTTGGCACTGATTTCACCCATGAACTCCAGTTACCCGACGATCTGCCGCTGGAGCGGCGGATGTTCTTTTATCCGGGCTCCAGCATCGGCAATTTCAGTCCAGCCGAAGCCGGCCGGTTTCTGCGGCAATTGACAGGTCGGATGGACGCTTCAGGAGGTCTGCTGATCGGTATCGACCTGATCAAGGATACCGCGCTGCTGAACGCGGCCTATGACGATGAACTTGGCGTGACCGCGGCTTTCAACCGAAACCTGCTGCGCCATGTCAATACCCGGCTCGACGCCGATTTCAGCATCGGCGACTGGCGGCACGTTGCATTTTTCAACGCCGCCGAAGCGCGCATCGAAATGCATCTCGAAGCCCGTCGCGCAGTCGATGCCAGTTGGCCGGACGATACCGGCCACTGCCACAGGCACTTTACCGCCGGAGAGCGGATTCACACCGAGAACTCCTACAAGTATTCACCGGACAGCTTCAGGGAGCTCCTGCGGGATGCGGGATTCTCCGACATCCGGATGTGGACCGACCCGCGCGCCTGGTTTGCGCTGTTCTTCGCCCGTCAGACGCCCACGCTCACCTGAGCCGCACCTGATGCCAAGTGCCCGATCGCGGCCGCCGCCGCGAAGCCATCGGCGTGAAACACGGCCAGTACCTCATCCACGGCGTCCGGAGCGCAGGCTACGAGCAGCCCGCCGCTGGTTTGCGGATCGGTCAGCAGCGCTCGCTGCATGGGCGTGATCGCCGGATCAAGCACGACGTCATCGCCGTAGGCCATCCAGTTGCGCGCCGACGCGCCGGTTATGTAACCCGCCGTCGCCAGCCGCTCCACATCGGACAAGAGCGGGACTTTCCCCATCACGAGCGTCGCCGACAATTTCGCGCCGCGACACACCTCAAGCAAGTGGCCCAACAGGCCGAAACCGGTGACATCGGTCATGGCGTGCACCGCATCGAGATGGGCAAGATGCTTGCCCGGTGTATTGAGTTTGGTCGTGCTGGCGATCATTGCAGCATAGCCGGCGGTATCCAGTGCGCCCTTCTTCAGTGCCGCCGAAAGTACGCCGACGCCAAGCGGCTTGCCCAGGATCAGTACATCGCCCGACCGGGCCGCGGCATTGGTCTTGACCTTGCCGGGATGAACCAGCCCCAGCGCCACCAGACCATAAATCGGCTCAACCGAGTCGATCGTATGGCCGCCGGCAATAGGGATGCCGGCCGCAGCACAGACGCTTTCGCCACCTTCCAGTATCTTGCCAATGACCTCGAGCGGCAACTTGTCGATCGGCATGCCGACCAGGGCCAGCGCCATGATCGGCGTACCACCCATGGCATACACATCGCTGATCGCATTGGTCGCGGCAATCCGGCCAAAGTCGTAGGGATCATCGACGATGGGCATGAAGAAGTCCGTCGTTGCGATCAGGGCCTGCTCGTCGTTCAGGCGATACACGGCCGCGTCATCGGCTGTCTCGATGCCGACCATCAATTCCTTCGGGACCGGCCAGCCTTTGACGCCGCGCAGGATTTCGGACAATAGACCGGGTGCGACCTTGCAGCCACAGCCGCCACCATGGCTGAACGAGGTCAGGTGAACCGGAGATACAGGGGTCTTTGGGGAATTCATTGCATTAGTCACCTTGTCATTCGCGGGATAGCGCAAACAGCCGCACATTCATTTTCCGGAGAGAACAAGGATACCCTCTCGGCACAGCGCCGGGAAAGGGTCGCGTAATATGCGGGATCGCTCATCGCGCTGAGAATCAATTGTGCCAGAGCGGCATCGTCGCCCACCGGGAACCAGCCCGGATAGTCGGCGCCGAGCATGCCCCGATTGCCCGCAATATCGCTGCCGAGTACCGGAACGCCGCTGGTGACGGCCTCGATCAATACGTTGGCGCCGCCCTCCATGAGGGAGGGCAGCAACAGCAGGCGACAACACTTGAGACGCTGACGGGTGGCCGCCTGCGACAATGGACCAAGCCAGTGATAGCGCCGGTCGCCGTCAGCCAGACTGGCCACTTCGGCCGCAAGGCGGGTATCCAGCGCTGCACCTATGTGAAACAGGCGCAGCGGAAGTTCAGGGGGCAGCCGCAGCAGTGCCCGCACGGCGGTGAGCGGATCCTTTTCGGGCCGCTGATGTCCCACCAGGGCCAGGTCAAAATAACGACTGCTGTGTCGTCCGGGCAGCAATGAACGCGCCGACTGGTAAATCACCATCGCCTTGGCCGCATACTCGGCCGGCAACTCGCGCAACCCCTCCGCTTGCAGCACAACCAGGCAACCGGCAAGGGCGAGCGAGCGTTGCGCCTCCTCGTCGGTACGAATGTCGCGATAAAGATCGGTGCCCGTCAGAACCAGCGTCAAGGACCGTTGCGGATAAACTGCCGCAAACCGCGCGATGGAAGTTGCGGATCGCCGCGCGTGGAGGGCGATCATCATGTCGTCATCGGCCCCACTCCACTCGCGCTCGATACGAACCCGGGCCTGGGAAGCAAGGCATCGCGCCCAGCGCCTTGCCGTATGCCAGTTGCCGTTATTGGCGCTGGCCAATGCCGGACTGACAATGACGACGGAGGGAGGATTTCTAATGGACACGCCTGATCTGCGGACTGCCGACAAAGACCTGCTTGCACAAGCACTGCTGGATGCACGCGATTATACGATCAGTCTGCTCAATGGCTGGGCAGCCTGGCAGGACGGTGCCGGCGACGAAGGCATGGCGTCGGCCGACCCGCGACATCCGCCCTTTCTTAACATCATCAATCCGCCCCTGTGGGAACTCGGTCATGTCGCATGGTTCATGGAATACTGGTGCCGGCGCTACCGGGGAGCAGCCACGACGCCACATCCGTCCCGACTGGCCGATGCCGACCGATGGTACGACTCGCGCCACGTCGCGCACGACAGCCGCTGGCACCTCGACCTGCCGGACTGGAATGCCACACGGCGCTACCTGGCTGACTCGCTCGACGCCGCGCTCGACGATCTGGTCAGGCGCCCCGACACCGATCCGGGCCTCTACTTTCACCGTCTCGCCCTGTTCCATGAAGATATGCATGACGAAGCCTTTCGCTACACCTGCCAGACACTGGGCTGGCCGGCCCGCGATGGACTTGCCGTGCTTTCCGCCGCCACCGACCTGGAAATGGATCACGGCGAGTTCCTGATGGGCAGTTCTGCGCAGCGCATGGGCTTCATCTTCGACAATGAAAAATGGGCACATCCGCGGCGTGTCGCGAACTTCGCGATTTCGACCACGCCGACGCGAAACTCGGAGTACCAGGCCTTCGTCGAGGCGGACGGTTACCTTCAGGCGCACTGGTGGTCGCCAGAAGGTCGTGCCTGGCTTGCCGCCACCGCGCAGACCATGCCGCGCTATTGGCGCCACGAACTGGGACGCTGGCAACAAAGGCGTTTTGCGAACTGGATCGATCTTGTTCCCGAACAGCCCGTGGTACACATCACCCTCCACGAGGCCGAGGCTTGGTGCCGCTGGGCAGGCCGTCGGCTGCCCAGCGAAGCCGAATGGGAATACGCCGCCCTGCACGGCGGTGCTTTCGACTGGGGAAGCCAGGTTTGGGAATGGACCGCCAGCGCGTTCGAGCCCTACCCCGGCTTCAGCCCCGACCCCTACGCAGAATATGCCGCACCGTTCTTTCATACCCACCGCAGCGTGCGCGGTGGCTCCTTCGCCACTCGCGGCCGCATGCTCGACCCGCGCTACCGAAACTACTACCAGCCTTACCGCGATGACATTTTCATCGGCTTTCGCACGTGCCGGATGGAATGAAGGTTCAGATACGCTGAATCGCAAACAAGGCCAGGAACCCTGCGCCAATGGTCAGCAGGGCGTTGCGCCACTTCGCGGCTACGGCGATGGCCACGAGGCCAGCCCAGAGACGAGGATTGTCCGCGCCAAGCATCATCTCGCCCTGAACCAGCAACAGCTCGGGCGCCGTCAGGGCAGTCAGCGCCGCAATCGGCACGAAAGGCAGAAGCCGGCGGAACCATGTCGGCGGCTGATAGTGCCCTTCAGCCGCGATGAATGAATAGCGGATGCAAAACGTGATGACGCCGCAGGCCACCATCAGCCACCAGATGTTCACCGCCTCCTCGCTGTCAAGGCCGTCCCGACGGCAAGCCCGGCCAGCGCGGCAAGGAACAGGCCCATCTTGTACGGCAGCGCGGCCAATGCTACCGCCGCTGCGGCGGCGACCAGCGCGGACGCCAATAGCGCGCGGCTTTCTATCATTGGCACCACGATGGCAATGAAGGTGAGCGGCAGGGCAAATTCAAGCCCGAGATTCGACGGCAGTTGTGCGCCGGCCAGCACCCCCGCCAAAGTCGCCACCTGCCAGCCAGCCCACAAGCCGAAGCCGGAGCCAAACAGTATCCAGTGCGCGTGCGTCGACTGCGGTGAATTCGGCTTGACGGCCATGAGATGCGGAATCGCCGCGGCATAAGCCTCATCGGTCAGCAGATAGGCCAACAGGATTTTCCAGCGCCGCGGCAGGTGCGCCAGCATCGGCGCCACCGATGCGCTATAAAGCGCATGGCGCAGGTTAACCAGGCTTACCGCGCCGGCGCTGAGCAGCAGCGGCGCGCCAGCGGCGACCAGTTGCGCCAGCAGGAATTGCGCCGAGCCGGCAAAGACGATTGACGACATCGCCATCGCCGCCAGGGGCTGGATGCCGCTTTGCAGCGCCACCACACCATAGATCACGCCAAATGGCGCAACACCCAGCAGGATCGGCATGACCGAGCGCAATCCAAGGGAAAATGCCTGTGAGCGGTTCATTTTCGCACCGGCAGATTGACCAGCACGATGCCACCCACCACCATCGCCGCAGCGATGAAAAAGTGCAGGCTGGGCTGGTCGCCCATCAACAGCATGCCGAACCAGACTCCAAACAGGGGCGTAAGGAAGGAGAACACCAGCAGGCGGCCCGCAAGATAACGCGTCAATAACCAGAACCAAGCCAGATAGCTGATGAAGGCCACCACCACGACCTGGTAGGCCATGGCCCAGAAAGTCGGCGCTGACAGGACGGCGATGCCGCGCTCGCCGACCAGCCAGGACAGGGGAAACATCACCGCGGCCGATACTACCAGCTGGTATAGCAGAACCTTGGTCGCCGTCACCCTCGCCAGCGCCGTGGCGCGGATCAGCACCGTGGTCGCCGCCCAGAAGAGCGCCGCCAATACGCCGAACGCGTCACCCAGAAAACTGCCGCCCGAGGCCTTGTCGATGAAGGCCAGCACCAACCCGGCAAAGGCAAGCAGAACGCCGGCCCCTTGGCGCCAGCCCATGCGCTCACCTGGAACGAAAAAGTGCAGGCCGAGCACGGTAAAGCATGGCGCGGTATACAAAAAAACCACCATGCGTGAAACCGTCGTGCGGTCCACGCCGACAAAGATGAAAACGAACTCCAGACCGAACAACAGGCCGGCAAGCAGCCCGGGGCGCAGTGACTGGTCGCGGCCGAACAATGCGATACCGCGCCAGCGCGCCCAGGCATAGACCAGCATTGCCCCCAGACCGGAGCGCAGACCCGCCTGCATGATCGGGCTGATTTCGGCAACAGCGAATTTCATCGCTACCTGCTGGAAGCCCCATATGGCGCAAAGCAGCACCATCAGACCGAAGGCGGTGGCACCGGGAGCAATGCGCTGGTTCATGCCGTCAGCGGGTTCAGCGGCGGCAATTGATGGTGCCGCCTGGCCTCGTTGCAGGCCTCGTCGCCACGACCGACAGCGGCCAGCGGTGCGAAGTCACGACAGGCGCTGGGGCGAAATTCGTAAATGGCGCAGGACGCCGAGTCGCCGATGATGCCACGCAACGCGACGCAGCGGTATGGCGAACTCGCCGTACCGCGCATGCACACCAGTTGCGAGGTCATCGGATCGATCAGGCCTGCCGGTACGCGGCCGCCCGGCAAATCGTCAACCTCTTCGACGTGAAAGGAAACGCGGTACGTAGCGCAGCAGGCGCCGCAACACTGGCAGTGATTCACGACAGATCACAAAAGGAACTGCCCCACCCACCAGGCGATCGCGGCTATCAGCGCACTGGCCGGGATGGTCAGAACCCAGGCCCAGACGATGCTGCCAGCCACGCCCCAGCGCACATTGCTGGGACCCTTTGAGGTACCGACGCCGACGATGGCGCCGGTGATCGTGTGCGTTGTAGACACCGGTATGCCCAGTGTAGTGGCCATGAACAGGGTAATCGCGCCGCCGGTCTCGGCGCAAAAACCACCGACCGGGCGCAACTTGGTAATGCGCTGCCCCATGGTCTTGACGATGCGCCAGCCGCCGAACATCGTGCCCAGGCCCATCGCCGCGTAACAGGAAAACACCACCCACATCGGTACCGACTCCCCGGTCTGCAAGATACCGGCGGCGAGCAGCAGCATCCAGATAATGCCGATGGTCTTCTGTGCGTCGTTGCCACCGTGACCGAGGCTGTAGAAGGCCGCCGACACCAGTTGCAGGCGGCGGAAACTCTTGTCCACCTTGCGCGGCGTACTTCGGTTCGCCAACCACGACACCGCCACCATCAGAGTCCCACCGAGGATGAAGCCGAGCAGCGGCGCAATCAGTATGAAGGCGACAACCTTGCCGATGCCGGCCCAGACCAGTGATCCGGTACCGGCCTTGGCCATCGCAGCCCCCGCCAAGCCACCGATCAGGGCGTGGGACGAGCTTGAAGGAATGCCGTAGTACCAGGTGATGATGTTCCAAGCGATGGCGCCTATCAAGGCACCAAACACCACATAATGATCGACGATGGCCGGATCGATGGTGCCCTTGCCGACAGTGCTGGCCACCTTCAACTGGAACACCGCAATCGCCACCACGTTGAAGAAGGCCGCCCAGGCCACCGCGTGCTGCGGTTTCAGAACACCGGTAGAAACAATGGTGGCGATGGAATTTGCCGCATCGTGAAAGCCATTCATGAAATCGAAGACCAGCGCCAGCAGCACCAGCACCACGATCACCGTCAGACTCATCTCGACCGCTTGCATCACGGTCGCTCAGGAGTTCTCGAGGATGATGCCCTCGATGATGTTGGCAACGTCTTCGGCACGATCGGTGACCGATTCCAGCAACTCGTAGATGCCCTTCATCTTGATTAGCTGGCGCACATCCGCTTCTTCGCGGAACAGCTTGGTGATACCCGTGCGCATGGCACGGTCGGCATCGGATTCGAGCTGATCGATCTCGCGGCACAGCTTGAGCATCGCCGGCGCGTTGTCCATCTTGTTGAGCAGGACCACCGACGATCTCACCCGCTCGCAACTGGAGGCGACGATATCCGAAAGCTGACGCGCTTCGGGCGTCAACTGGCGGATGTCATAGAGGTACATCGCTTCGGCAAAATCCTGGATCAGGTCCAGGATATCGTCCATGCGCATGATCAGTTGGTGAATCTCGTCGCGATCCAGCGGTGTGTTGAACGAGGTGTGCAGCAGCGCAATGGTTTCGTGGGTGATCTTGTCGGCCGAGGTCTCGATCTCATCGATGGCCTGCACGTGCTGGGCCAGCACTTCCGGGCCTTTCCCCAGATCGTCTACCAATGCCACCAGTTGTCGACCACCCTTGACGATCAGGTCGGCGTGGGCATTGAACAAATCGAAGAACTTGGCCTCTCTGGGCATCAATCGGGAGAACATCGGACACCACCGCCGGCAAAAAAACGAACTGATTTTATCAGCTTATGGATGGCAACCGCGCCTCGGTCCAACTGGTAAAATTCTTCTTTCCCGCTTCCGGCGGTCATTCTTTCGGCCTCACCCCACCATGAAACGCAACCGCCTTCCGCGCCGCGCCCGCCAGACGCCGGACTCCGAACTGCTCACCCGCCTCGCGACCCGGCTCAGCCAGTCATCGAACCGGATCGAAGATGCGTATTGGGAGGCCCGCCTGGCGGCTCACATAGATCGCCTGCTGGCAGACGACGCCGAAGAAACCCTGATCGCCGTGCTCGACCAGCTCTATACCGGAGGTTCGCGCGCCTATGACGAGCTGGCCGACATGATCGAGTCCTGCGCCGAAACACGCCGCGCCGAGTCCAACAACGGCCTCGATGTCGTGATGATCGCCGTGCCGCTGCTGGCCTGGTCCCGGTTTCAAATTCCTTCGGGCAGCATTCCTGTGGCACAGATGGACGCGGTGAGAGTACATCTGCAGGCCCACGTGCTTGCCACCGACGCCAAACTCGGCCTCTCCGACATCCTATACAGCCCCGACCAGTTGCCACAAAATTATGTTGAAACCGCGCAATTGGCCGAAAGGCTGGCCAAGGCCGCGATCCATGGCCGCAACCTGAAAATCGACCCGGCCCAACTCGCGGAAACCATGAACTTCCTCTCCGATACCCGTTACGTGCTCGGCGCCGTCGCCGCTCCGCGCGCCGCGGCAATGTTCCGCTGGCAGGAAGACGACGGCGATCCGGCGGAGTCCTTCCGCCAGTTGTCGTCGCAGGGCGGCGATGCATTGCGCCCGCTGCTGCCGGCCTGCGCCATCGAGTACCAGCCCGTGCTGGCCTACCATGCCGCCGTCAGGGATGCCGACCGCGCCTCGCGCCCCTGGTCCTTGCGCGCCGCTGTGGCCTTCCTGCAGACCGTGCTGAATCAGCCGGCAACCCAGCTTCGCGCCGTGGTCGCACCATTCCATGACCGCCAGCTAGAGGAGTTCCGCATCGGATTCACGCAGCGCGGCAGCAGCGACGTGGTACATGGCGTGGTGTGGCCGCTGCTGGAACACGAAGATGAAAACAATGATGCGCCGGGCCAGATCGAAGCTGCGCTGCGCGAGGCAGGCATTGCCACCGTCCTGATGCTGGACCAGCGCTTCCCGCTGGAGTTCTGCGACGACTGCGGCGCTCCACTCTATCCGAATCCCGAGGGCGAACCGGTGCACGCCGAACTGCCCGAAGAACAAGCCGAATCAGCTCCCCGGCATCTTCACTGAGAAATCACAACAGTCGGCGCTGATGAGGCAACTGCGCTACAGGGCGGTCGAGCAAAGTACGCTCTCCTCGCCGTAGCGGATGACAACACGCCGGCCTTCAGAACCGATAAGGCGCCGCGTCCAATCCGGGATCCCGCCCCGCCGCAAGATCGGCCAGCAGTCGCGCCGAGCCGCAGGCCAGCGTCCAGCCCAGCGTGCCATGCCCGGTATTGAGCCAAAGGCCCTTCAGTCCGGTAGCCGCCATGTCGCCGACCAGCGGGACATTCCCGGGTGTGGCAGGCCGCAACCCCGCCCAGTAGTCGACCTGCTTCACCGCCGCCAGTGAAGGGAATATCTCGCCAATCCGCTTCAGCAGCGCCGAACAACGGTCCGGATTGAGCGAGGTATCGTAGCCGTTGAACTCGGCAGTACCAGCCACGCGCAGGGACTGCCCGAGGCGCGAAATGACGATCTTGTGCCCGTCATCGGTCAAGCTTACCGTCGGCGCCACAACGGCTTCCGGCAACACCAGCGTGGCCGAGTAACCTTTCGCGGGATAAACCGGAAGCTTCACACCCAGGGGTCGTAGCAACAGTGATGAGTAGCTACCCAGGGCCAGCACCGTCATGTCGGCCTTCACCACGTCCCCGCTGGAGAGGCGTACCCCCGCCAGCCGGTCGCCTTCGCGCAGCAGGGCCGTGACGGCTTCGCCATAACGGAAACGCACGCCGCGCGCGGCAGCATGGCCAGCAAGGACCTCCGTGAATTGCCTCGCATCGCCGGATTCATCGCCGGCGGTATAGGTTCCGCCCACCACCGGAACCCGCGAGCCGGCGAGCGCCGGCTCGATCGTGATGCATTCCGCCGCGGTCTTCGGCACCCGATCGCAGCCGAATTCGCGCATCAGCGCCGCTTGCGGCAACGCGTGCTCAAACTCCCGCTGATCCGTGTAGAAATGCAGGATGCCGCGCTCAAGCTGGTCATAGTCGAGGGCCAGTTCGCGCCGCAGGGACTGCAGTGCGGCGCGACTCGCCAGCCCGAGGCGAACGATGGCGCCGACGTTGGCGCGCGCCCGCGCCGCCGTGCATTCGCGCAGGAAGCGCAAACCCCATGCCCATTGTGCCGGATCGGCGCGAAGCCGCCACAGCAGGGGCGCATCTTCGCGTCCCATCCAGCGCAGCGCCTTAAGCGGCGCCTGCGGATTGGCCCAAGGTTCGGCGTGGCTGACCGAGATCTGGCCGCCATTGGCAAAGCTGGTTTCCTGCGCCGGCAGCGACTGACGCTCGATGACCGTCACCTCATGGCCGTCCGCCGCCAGATACCAGGCACTGGTGACTCCGACAACGCCAGCGCCCAGCACGGTCACCCGCATCGCATCTCCCCGATTCCGGCATGGGATACCGCTCCCGCCGCACGCTCCGGGGACATGGCTTTTTGTATATGCTGTCCAATCTGAAATGTCATGGGCACGATTATAGTCAGCGCCCCGAGGTAGCCATGAGCAACACACCGAAGATCAGCAAGACGGATGCCGAATGGCGCGAACAACTCACGCCCATGCAATACCATGTCGCCCGCGAAAAGGGGACGGAACACGCTTTCAGCGGCCAATACTGGGACTGCAAGGACCCTGGCACCTATCGCTGCATCGGCTGCGGCGAGCCCTTGTTCGAATCCGCCGCAAAATTCGATTCAGGCTGCGGCTGGCCAAGTTTCAGCACCCCCCTGAATTCCGCAGGCATCGCCGAAATCGACGACCGGAGCCACGGCATGCGCCGCACCGAGGTCACCTGCAGCAACTGCGGGGCTCACCTGGGCCACGTTTTCCCCGACGGACCCGCGCCCACCGGACTGCGCTACTGCATAAACTCGGCGTCGATCGATCTTGACCCGAAGAAGTAGCGATTACAATCTGTCCCATGAAATTTCTTTTCGACCTGTTTCCCATCATCCTGTTTTTTGCCGCGTTCAAGGCTTTCGACATCTACGTTGCCACCAGCGTGGTGATCGCTGCCACGATAGCGCAGATCGGGTGGGTCTGACATCGCCACGGCAAGGTGGACACCATGCTCTGGGTCAGCCTGGCCCTGGTCGTGGTTTTCGGCGGTGCCACCCTGATCCTGCACGATGAAACCTTCATCAAGTGGAAACCGACGATTCTCTACTGGCTGTTCGCCACGACCCTGTTCGGCTCCGCGCAGTTTTTCGGCAAGAACCTGATCCGGGCCATGCTGGAAAAACAAGTGCAACTGCCGGAAACCCTGTGGGTCAGGCTGAATTACGCCTGGATGGGATTTTTTGCCGTCATGGGCGTACTCAACCTGTGGGTGGCATTCAGCTTCAGCACGGACACCTGGGTCAGCTTCAAGCTCTTCGGCGGCATGGGCCTGATGATTGCCTTCATCGTCCTGCAGGGCGTGGTGCTCGCCCGCTACCTGCCGGAAGAGAAACAGTAGTGCTGTACGCGATCATCGGCGAAGACGTGGCGGATAGCCTTGAACGGCGCATCGCCAGTCGCCCCGCCCACCTGGCACGCCTGAATGAACTGGACGCCGCCGGGCGCATGGTCCTCGGCGGGCCCTGCCCGGCGATCGACAGCCCCGACCCCGGGCCGGCGGGCTTCTGCGGCAGCCTGATCGTCGCCGAATTCGACTCGCTGGCGGCGGCGCAGGCTTGGGCCGATGCCGATCCTTATGTTGCGGCCGGCGTCTATGCCCGCATCACGGTACGCCCATTCCGTCAGGTATTTCCCAAATCATGAGCGTCATCGATGCCATGCGGGCCAGTCTTGCCGTGCTCGATCCGGTCGACGTGGTGATCATCGACGACTCGGCGAAACATGCGGGTCATGCCGGCGCCCGCAGCGGCGGTGGCCACTTCCGCCTTGCCATTGTCTCGCCGCGCTTTGTCGGTTGCCGCACAATGGAGCGACATCGCTTGGTGTATGATGCGCTCGGCCCGCTGATGAAGCGGGAAATCCACGCAGTCAGCATTACCGCAAGAACCCCCGACGAAAACTGATAACCCGCCAATTCAGGAACCACAATGAATCGTACCCTCCGCCATGCAATCCTGCTCGCCTTCGCCGTATCTGTAAGCGCAGCTCCCGCCCTGGCCCAGAAAAAGGACAAGGCTGACTCCACGGTATTCGCCACCGTCAACGGCAAGGCCATCCCGAAAGTCCGCGCCGACGCGCTGATCGCCGGCCAGGCGGCCCAAGGGCAGCCGGATTCGCCGGAACTGCGCAAGGCGGTCACTGAGGAACTGGTCCGCCGCGAAGTGTTGACGCAGGAATCCATCAAGAAGGGCTTCGACAAGAAGCCTGAAGTTCAAGGCCAGGTCGACCTCGCCCGTCAGGGCGTGTTGATCGGCGCCTACCTCAACGACTATGTCAAAACCCACCCGGTCACCGATGACCAGATCAAGAAGGAATACGAGGATATCAAGGCCAAGCTCGGCAGCAAGGAGTACAAGGCCCGCCACATCCTGGTCGAGAAGGAAGACGAAGCCAAGGCCATCATCGAGAAGCTGAAGAAGGGCGAAAAGATAGAGGATCTGGCAAAAGCCTCCAAAGACCCGGGCTCCAAAGAGCGCGGTGGCGATCTTGGCTGGGCCAACCCCGCCTCGTTCGTTCCCCCGTTCTCGGCCGCCATGACCAAGCTGGAAAAGGGCAAGTTCACCGAAATCCCGGTGAAGAGCGATTTTGGCTGGCATGTGATCCTGCTTGAAGACACCCGCGAACTCAAGCTGCCGCCGATCGAAGAAGCCAAGGGTCAGATCGGCCAGCAACTTCAGCAACGCTTTGTGCAAAAGCACATCGAGGATCTGCGCGCCAAGGCCAAGGTCGAGTAATCCACGCAAGCGACAGCAAAAACGGGAGCCGCGGCTCCCGTTTTTTATGCCGTCGCACCCTCGCCGCGGACGGTATCCAGGTGATGTTCCGGCGCCGTACCGCCTGCGCCGACTTCCGGCTTAGCCGAGCCAGCTGCGGGCGTTGCGGAACATCTCCAGCCACGGCGCGTCGTCGCCCAGTCCCGGCGGTTGCCAGGACATCTGCACGCTACGGAAGGTTCGCTCCGGATGCGGCATCATGATGGTGAAGCGGCCATCGGCGGTCGTCACCCCGGCCAAGCCGTCCGGTGAGCCATTGGGATTGAACGGGTAGCCGGTCGCCACCACTCCCCGGTTGTCGATGTAGCGCATCGCGGTCAGCGCCTTGCCGCTCTGGCCTGCGGCGAACTCGGCACGACCCTCGCCATGACTCACCACCACCGGCAGCCTCGAACCGGTCATGCCGGCGAGCAGGATCGAGGGCGACGGTGAAATCTCGACCATCACTACGCGCGCCTCGAACTGTTCGCTGTGGTTGCGCTGAAAGGTCGGCCAGTCTTTCGCACCGGGAATGATCGGGGCAAGGTGCGCCATCATCTGGCAACCATTGCAAACGCCCAGTGCAAAGCTGTCGGCGCGAGCGAAGAAGGCGGAGAATTCGTCGCGCAGGCGATTGTTGAACAGCACCGACTTGGCCCAACCCTGACCGGCGCCAAGCACATCGCCATAGGAAAAGCCGCCGCAAGCCGCGAGCCCCTTGAAGTCGGACAGATGAACGCGCCCCGACTGCAGGTCCGACATATGCATGTCGTAGGGCGCAAAGCCGGCTCGCTCGAAGGCGGCGGCCATTTCAACATGACCATTGACGCCCTGCTCGCGCAAAATAGCGATCCTGGGCCGCGCACCAGTGGCGACGACGGGCGCCGCCACATCAAAGGTGAGCGAGAGGGAAAGCCCCGGATTGTCGTCGTCGCGCAGCGCATCGAATTCCTCCTGCGCGCAGCCCGGATCGTCGCGCAGTCGGGCGACCTGGAAGCTGGTTTCGCTCCAGGTGCGCTGCAGTTCGCCGCGGTGCGCCGAGAAAACCATTTTGGCGTTGCGCCAGACGCGCACTTCGTCGGCCGCGTTGGTGGTGCCGATGGCGTGCGTGCAAGCGCCCAAACCGGCGTCGCGCAGCGACTGCATGACGGTCGTACGGTCCTCGCGGCGAATCTGCAGCACAGCGCCAAGTTCCTCATTGAACAGCGCCGTGATCAGCCGGTCACGCAGGCGCCCGGCGATCTGCGGAAAACGCTCGCTGCCATCGACATCGTTCATCAGCGGGTCGTAACAGAGCCCGTCGAGATTAAGCGAAACACCGACATGCGAAGCAAAGCTCATTTCGCACACGGCCGCCCACAAGCCGCCATCCGAGCGATCATGGTAGGCGAGAATTTTTCCATCGCGGTTGAGCGCCTGAACCGACGCAAAAAATGCCTTGAGCGATGCGGCATCGGCATCCGGCGGCAGATCGCCGCTGACGCCATAAACCTGCGCCAGGGCCGAGCCGCCGAGACGATTCTTGCCAAAACCGAGATCGATCAGCACCAGTTCGGTTTCACCCACCTCGGCATCCGGCCGCAATTGCGGCGTCAGCGTGCGGCGCACATCATCCACCGCCGCGAAGGCCGTGACGATCAGGGACAGCGGCGCCGTGACCTGTTTTGCCACGCCCTGCTCTTCCCACTTCGTACGCATCGACAGGGAATCCTTGCCGACCGGAATCGCGACGCCCAAGGCAGGGCAGAACTCCATGCCAACTGTTTTGACCGTATCGAACAGCGCCGCATCCTCGTGGCCGTGGCCGGCCGCCGCCATCCAGTTGGCGGATAGCTTGATCCTGCCAATGTCGCCGACATCGGCAGCGGCAAGGTTGGTGATTGCCTCGCCGACGGCCATGCGGCCGGATGCGGGTGCGTTGAGCAGCGCCAGCGGAGTACGTTCACCCATGGCGAAACACTCGCCGCGCACCGTGTCGTAACCCATGGTTGTTACGGCGACGTCCGCCACCGGCACCTGCCAGGGGCCAACCATCTGGTCACGCGCGGTGAAGCCGCCGACGCTGCGGTCGCCGATGGTTATCAGGAAACTCTTCGACGCCACCGCGGGCAGGCGCAGGACGCGCAGGGCCGCCTCCGCCAGATCGATTTCCGCCACATTCAGCGGTGGCACTGAAATCTTGTTGCGGCGCGCATCGCGATGCAGTTTGGGCGCCTTGCCGAGCAGGACTTCCATCGGCATGTCGACCGGCTTGTTGCCGAAGTGATCGTCTGTCACCGTAAGCTGTCCGTCATCGGTGGCAACGCCAAGTACCGCAAAGGGACAACGTTCGCGCTCGCACAGGGCACGGAACTCGTCCAGCCGCTCCGGCGCAATCGCCAGCACATAGCGTTCCTGCGCTTCGTTGCTCCAGATTTCACGCGGGCTCATGCCGGGCTCTTCGCTGGGAATGGCACGCAGGTCGAAGGCTGCGCCGCAACCTGCATCGTGGGCGAGTTCCGGCATGGCGTTGGAAATGCCGCCGGCGCCGACGTCATGGATGGCAAGTATCGGATTGTCCTCGCCCTGCTGCCAGCAGCGGTCGATGACTTCCTGCGCGCGACGCTGGATCTCTGGATTCCCGCGCTGCACCGAGGCAAAATCGAGGTCCGCGGTATTCGAGCCGGTCGCCATCGACGATGCCGCGCCACCGCCAAGCCCGATCAGCATGCCAGGACCGCCCAACTGGATCAGCAGGCTGCCTGCCGAAAACCTGGTCTTGAACGAATCTTCGGCGGCGATGTTGCCGAGACCGCCGGCAATCATGATCGGCTTGTGATAGCCACGCATTTCGCCCCGGAACTCCTGTTCGAAAGTGCGGAAGTAGCCGGCCAGGTTGGGCCGGCCGAACTCGTTGTTGAAGGCTGCGGCACCCAGCGGGCCTTCGATCATGATGTCGAGCGCCGAGGCGATCCGCTCCGGTTTGCCGTAGCCCGACTCCCAAGGCTGCGGATAGCCGGGGATGCGCAGGTCGGACACCGAAAAGCCGCACAGGCCAGCCTTGGGCTTGGAACCGCGCCCGGTGGCACCTTCGTCGCGAATTTCGCCGCCCGACCCTGTCGCCGCGCCGGGAAAGGGCGAGATCGCAGTCGGATGGTTGTGCGTCTCGACCTTGGCCAGGATGTGCGTGAGCTGCTCGCTGTAGGCATAACCGCGGTCGGCGCGGGGATAGAAGCGCCGGATCGGAGCTCCCTCGATCACGGCGGCATTGTCCGAATAGGCGACCACGGTGCCTTGCGGATGCACCTTGTGGGTTTCGCGGATCATGCCAAACAGGGACATGGGCTGGTCGACGCCGTCCACCGTCCAGCTCGCGTTGAAGATCTTGTGCCGGCAATGCTCCGAATTGGCCTGGGCGAACATCATCAGTTCGACATCGGTCGGATTGCGCCCCAGCTTGCCGAAGTTCGCCACAAGGTAATCGATCTCGTCGTCGGACAGCGCCAGGCCCAGTTCGCGGTTGGCCTTGACCAGGGCATCGCGTCCTCCGCCCAACAGATCGACCGACGTCAAGGCTTGCGGCGCGACATGGTGGAACAGAGCCCGGGCGGAGTCGACCGATGTCATCACCGACTCGGTCATGCGGTCATGGAGCCGTGCCGCCAGCGCCGACTTCTGGCTTTCGGATAGCACGGTACCGGAACCATGGAAAGCCACATGGTACGCAACCGCGCGCTCGATACGCTTCACCGCGGAGAATCCGCAATTGCGCGCGATGTCGGTTGCCTTGGAACTCCAGGGCGAAATCGTGCCGAGGCGCGGCGTAACCAGCAGCATTTGGCCATCGGGCGCCACGGACAGGGTAGGCGAAATTCCAAGCAAGTCCTTCAGTCGTGCTGATTCATCGGTGCTCAAGAGTCCATCCAGCTCGATGAAATACCAGTGCTCGGCAGCCAGCCCGATACCCGAAACGACTTTACCGACGGCCTGTTGCAGGCGGGCAAGACGGGATGCTGAAAACGCGGCAGAGCCGCGCAGGGCAAGGAATTCAGCCATGATGGACGGACCGGGGCGGGTGAAAGACGGGATGGAAATGCAAGCGGCGAATTATACCCTCACCCCATTGCCCTCTCGACCTCGTCCCGGCCATGGAATTGCGTTCGCCGGTCAAGCCTGAGAAACTGCGGGGCGAAAACCCTTACCCGGACACATTTTCCCCATGAACACTCTGTCGTCTCCCAAAATTGTGCGCATGATCGCGGCGCTCACCGACCACCGCGATGTGAATCTGCTTGAAGCCAGCCTGCTGAAGACCGTCGCCGATCTGTGCACACCCGACTGGGCCATGATTTTTCACGTCGGCGAGGATGACATGCCCGATTGTTCGACATCCCTGCGCGACGGAGTCATTTCCCAAACCGACTGCGCCGAACCGTTTGCGGAGCTTTTCAGCACCGAAGGCGTGACCTCCTTCCCGATCATGAGCCATGCCCACAAGGTACTGGGCTACCTGCTGGTGCACCGCACGCCAAGGCTCTCGCCCGAGCAGCAATCCATGCTGTCGGACCTGTTCCGTGTCTATGACAACTACCTTGCGGTGCTGAGAGACTCGCAGATCGACCGGCTCACCGGTCTGCTCAACCGGCACACCTTCGATGAACAGCTCGACCGGGCGCTCGGCCTCATCCGGCGCGCCTACCGGGACAACGCGGGGGCCGAGAACAAGCGCAAGGTGGGTGAAGGCAATGGCAGCTTCTTCATGGGTGAAATCGACATCGACCATTTCAAGAGCGTCAATGACCGCTTCGGCCATTTGCATGGCGACGAGGTACTGGTGATCCTCGCCCGCATCCTGCAAAGCACCTTTCGCAAGACCGATCTGATCTACCGCTTCGGCGGTGAAGAGTTCGTCGTGATCGTCTATGTTGACGATCGCGGCGATGCTGAAATGACCTTCGAACGCCTGCGTCGCTCGATCGAGAACCACGCATTCCCGCGCGTTGGCCAGGTCACCATAAGCATCGGCATCACCGAGATCAGGGACACGTCGATCCCCGTCGAATTGCTGGGCCATGCCGACCAGGCGCTTTACTATGCCAAGACCCACGGTCGCAACCAGGTCAGTTTCTACGAAGCGCTGGTGGCCAGCAATGAAATCCTGCCGACGCAGGGTGCCACCTCGTCTTCGATGAATGCAAAGTGATGCCACCGCGGGGATATCCGGCGCCGGATGGCCGCTCAGAGCCATGAATGCCTTTTCGATTGACGCCGGCGCCGGCGACTTCCAGCAGAAAGTACTGGATGCCTCGCTGCATGTCCCGATACTGGTCGACTTCTGGGCGGAATGGTGCGCCCCTTGTCGAACGCTGAAGCCCGTGCTCGAAAAACTGGCCATCGAGTACGGCGGCCGCTTCATTCTTGCCAAGGTGAACTCGGATCAGCAGCAAGAACTTGCCGCACGCTACGGGGTGCGCGGCATCCCCAACGTCAAGGCCTTCGTCAATGGCGAATTGGTCAAGGAATTCACCGGTGCCCCGCCCGAGGCCGAAATTCGCGCCTTCATCGACAGCCTGATGCCTTCCCCCGCCGAGCCGCTGCGCGTTGCCGCACGGGCTGCACGGGCCAACGGCGAATCCGACGTTGCCGGCTCGCTGCTCGTCGACGCAATGCAACTCGATCCCGCCAATGAGACCGTGCAACTGGATCTGGCTGAAATCCACCTTGATAGGCGGGACGTGGAAGCCGCAAGGAAAATCCTCGACGCGCATCAATCCAGAAGCACTGACAGCGCCCGTGTCGCCGCCCTGCTGGCAAGGCTAAAACTGCTCGCCAGCAGCGGTGGCGCCGATCCTGCAGCGCTGATCGCACGCATAGAAGCCGACGCCGCTGACTTCGACGCCCGCCTGCAACTCGCCAATGCGATGGCCTTGGCGCATGATTACCGCGCGGCCCTGGAGCAGTTGCTCGAAATCGTGCGCCGCGACAGAACGTGGCGCGAGGAGGCAGGTCGTAGAACGCTGCTCGATCTCTTCACGCTGCTCGGCGGCGACCCTCGACACGAGGCGCTCGTGCGCGAATTCCGCGTCCTGCTGGCACGAACGCTGAACTGAGGTTTTCCCCGGTATGTCGGCATGCGATGCCGATATCAGCCTTTGATTCTTGCCACCAGAGCTTTCGCATACTGGTCCGTGGTGGCGCTGCCACCGAGATCCCCGGTGCGAACCTTGTCCTTGTTCAGCACGTCGTCGATCGCCTGACGCAGACGATCGCCGAGATCCTTGCGCTTGACATGATCCAGCATCATGCCTGCGGCCATCAGCAGCGCAGTCGGATTGGCGATGCCCTTGCCCGCGATGTCCGGCGCCGAGCCATGCACCGCCTCGAAGATCGCGGCATGCTCGCCGATGTTGGCACCCGGCGTCATGCCGAGGCCCCCGACCAGGCCTGCGATCTCGTCGGAAAGTATGTCGCCGAACAGGTTGGTGGTGACCAGCACATCGAACTGCCAGGGATTCATTACCAGTTTCATGGCGCAGGCGTCGATGATCACCTCCTCGAACTCGACCTTGCCCTGGTAGCTGTCCTTGTACATCTGCTGCGCGGTTTCGAGGAAGATGCCGGTCAGCGCCTTCATGATGTTGGCCTTGTGCACCACCGTAACCTTCTTGCGGCCATTGGCGATCGCGTAGTCGAAGGCGAACTTGAGGATGTTGCGACAGCCCTGGCGTGTATTAATGCCGGTAGACATACCAATCGCATGCGGATCGCCATCGACGGGAATGTAGTGCTCGTAGCCCATGTAGAGGCCTTCGATATTTTCGCGACAGAGGACCAGGTCGATGTTCTCGAAGCGCCCGCCAGGCATCAGCGACTTGCCCGGCCGCAGGTTGGCGTAGAGCTTGAACTTCTCGCGCAAACGCACGTTGGACGAGCGATAGCCGCCACCCGACGGGGTTTCCAGCGGGCCCTTGAGCGCCAGCCGGGTGCGCTCGATCGAATCGATGGTCGCCTGCGGCAACGGGTCGCCAAAGGCCGTGACCCCGGCCAGTCCGGCGATCTGGGTATCCCACTGGAAGGGAGCGCCGAGCGCCTCGAGCACCGCGACGGTTGCGGCGGTAATTTCGGGGCCGATGCCGTCGCCCGGAATCAGGGTGGCAGGAACAAGGGTCTGGGTTGCACTCATATCAATCTCCGCAAAGTCATAAAAACAGGAATTCATACACACCGCTGCGTACAGTCGGGCAGCCTTGACCCTCTGGCATCATGGCCCTCGTTCACGAGCATGCCACGCGCGACTGAATGGCCGCTTACAAACGTCAAGGCCAACACCGGGGGACACCCTCTCGTTACTGCGCCGCCCTCAACGCCGGCAGCGCCGACTGGCGCAACATGGACGAGGCCCCAAGCCAGCCCGCAACGACGACCAGCAGGGTGCCGGCCGCCAGGCCGATGAACCACAGCGCTGGCTGCGGCAGGTAATCGAGGCGAAACGCAAAGCGCGCCAGCCCCCAGCCGATGAGACTGGCCGCGATACCCGCCAGGAGCCCGGAAAGAGCGCCCAATGCGGCAAACTCGGCCAGTAGCGCACTCGACAACTGGCGGCTGCGGGCACCCAGGGCGCGCAGCACGGCGAGTTCGTGCCGGCGTTCATCGCTGCTGGCTTGCAGTGCCGCATAGAGCACCGCCAGCCCCGCCAGAACGGCGAAGCCGAACACCAATTGCACGGCGCGCGCCACCTGGTCGATCGTTGCGTGTAATTGCCGGACCAGCGCGGCGACATCGATCACAGTCAGGTTGGGAAAGGCACGTACCAGTTCCGGTATCGCGCCCGCCTGTTCCGCCGGTAGATGGAAGCTGGTGATATAGCTGACGGGGAAATTCTCCAGTACGCCGGGCGGCGACATGACAAAAAAATTGACACGCATCGAATCCCAATCGAGTTTGCGCATACTGGTGATCACCGCCTCGACGCGGTTGCCGGCGATATCGTAGATCAGACGATCGCCCAGTTTGAGACTCAGTGTCTCCGCCAATCCCTGTTCCACGGAGAACTCCGCCGCCCGGGTGGCGCCATGCCAGCGGCCGTCGGTCACTGTATTGCCCACCGGCAGTTCCGCCGACCAGGACAGGTTGAATTCGCGATCGACAAGTCGTTGCGCACGATCGTCGGTATAACTCTCCGGCCCGACGGCCTGGGCGTTGACCTGCACCAGTCGCCCCCTCACCATCGGTTCCAGTTCCGGCGCTGGCAAGCCGCGCGCCTTGAAGAATTCGGCGATGGCAACACGCTGATCGGGCTGGATGTTGATCGCGAAGCGGTTGGGTGCATTGGCCGGAACCCGCGCCTGCCAGCTTTCGAGCAGATCGCCACGCGCCACGGTGAGCAACAGCAAGGCGGTAAGCCCCAACGCCAGCGCAACGGCCTGCACCATGGTCGCCGCCAGCCGGCGGCGCAGATTGACCAGGCCGTGACGCCAGCCATAACCCCCGCCGGCCGGACGCAGACGACCGAAGGCGGCCAGCAGCACACGCGCCATCAAGGCGAAGAACCCGAGCGCGAGCATGAAACCCGCCAGCACGATCAGTCCCAGCCGCAAGTCACCGGCCATCCACAACATCAGTGCGGCGAGCACCAACCCTCCGAGCAGGTAGGCGCCCACCGAAGCCGGCTCGGACCCGCTCCACTCCCGTCGCAGCACCCGAATGGTCGGCACGCGCCGCAGGCGCAGCAGCGGCGGCAAGGCGAAACCGACGATCAGGGTGGCACCGACCAGTAGCCCCTGCAACCAGGGCAGCAGCGACGGTGACGGCAGTGTCGCCACCAGCACGCCGGCCAGAAGTTGCTGCAGCGCCGCCTGCGCGCCATAGCCGAAAATGCAACCCGCCAGCGTTGCGCCAAGGCCGAACAGGAGGAACTCACCGCCATGTATCAGCAGCAATTGCCGACCGGATGCCCCCATGCAACGCATCACCGCACAGCCGTCAAGGTGGCGCCGCATGTAGCGCTCGGCAGCCAGCGCCACTGCCACCGCCGCCAGTATCACGGCCAGCAGCGCCGCCAAACGCAGGAAGCGCTGCGCCCGCTCGGTGACATTGCGAATCTCGGGCCGAGCATTTTCCAGGCTCTCGATCTTTTCTCCTCGTCCGAGCTGTGCCTTCGCCCAGATTTCGTAGCCGGCTACCGCCGGCGCTTCGCCGGCCAGGTGCAAACGGTAGCTGACACGGCTGCCGCTCTGAATCAGGCCGGTCGCCGGCAGATCACGCAGATTGACCATCAGCCGCGGCGCCAGGGCAAACACGTTCATGCCACGATCCGGTTCCATTGTCAGGATCGGGCCGCTGACGACCGCAATGCGGCCGAGCGCCAGCGAAGTGCCCGCCACCAGCCTCAGTGCCGTCGCCAGGCGCTCGTCGGGCCAGGCTTCGCCTGCTTGCGGCACAACCGATGTTTCGGCATCCGGAGCGTTGAGCAACGGCGAGGTGCGCAAGGCTCCGCGCAGCGGATAGCCGCCGGATACGGCCTTGATCTCGACAAGCAGGGTGGCATCGCCGAGGCTAACCATGCTCGGGAAGGTGGTGCTCTCGGCGTACTTCAGTCCACGCGCCGCTGCTTCCTGACGGAAACGGTCGGGCCAGGGATGATCGGCGGTCAGCAGCAGATCGCCGCCGAGCAACTGGTGGGATTGTAGCTTCAACGCCTGCTCGACGCGATCGGTGAGGAAGCCGACGCTGGTCAGGGCCGCAACTGCCAGCATCAAGGCAATCCCCAGCACCGTCAGTTCGCCGGCCCTCCAGTCGCGGGCCAGCATGCGCATGGCAAGACGCCCCGAGGAGAACAGATTCACCACGCCCGCATTTGCTCGATGGCCTGCTCGATGCGGTCGAGCGCGATGACCTCGATGTCCTTGACGGCTTGTCGCGGCGCATTGGCCTTGGGCACGATGGCGTGGGTGAAACCCAGTTTCGCGGCTTCCTTCAGGCGTTCCTGGCCGCGCGGTGCGGGGCGGATTTCACCCGCCAGACCGACTTCGCCGAAGACCACCAGCTTGCCCGGCAGCGGCTTGTTGCGCAATGAGGAAACGATGGCCAGCAACACCGCGAGGTCAGCGGCTGGCTCGGCAATCTTGACGCCGCCGACGGCATTGACGAACACATCCTGATCGCCGCAGACGATGCCGGCATGGCGATGCAGAACCGCCAGCAACATCGCCAGCCGATTCTGTTCGAGACCGACCGAAAGCCGGCGTGGATTGGGTGCCTGCGAGCTATCGACGAGCGCCTGAATTTCCACCAGCAGCGGCCGCGTACCTTCCTGGGTGCACAACACGCAGGAGCCGGCAACGTCGAGCGAGTGCTGGGAGAGGAACAGGGCCGACGGATTGGACACGCCGCGCAGTCCTTTCTCGGTCATCGCGAACACGCCGAGTTCATTCACCGCGCCGAAGCGGTTCTTCACTGCACGTACCAGGCGAAAGCTGGAGTGCGTATCGCCCTCGAAGTAGAGCACGGTGTCGACCATGTGCTCCAGCACGCGCGGACCGGCCAGGCTGCCTTCCTTGGTGACATGGCCGACGAGAATTACGCAGGTGCCGCTTTGCTTGGCGAAGCGGGTCAGCTGGGCGGCACACTCGCGCACCTGGGCCACCGATCCCGGCGCCGACTGCATGGCATCGGACCACACGGTCTGTATCGAATCGATCACCGCCACCGCCGGACGCAGGCTGACCAGCGTGTTCAGGATCCTTTCCAGGTTGATCTCGGCCAGCAACTGCATGCGTCCCACATCCAGTTGCAGACGCCTGGCGCGCAAGGCAACCTGTTCGCCGGATTCCTCGCCGGAAACATAGAGCACGTTTTCGCCGGTCTGGGCCAGCCGCGCCAGGGCCTGCAGCAGCAGGGTGGACTTGCCAATACCGGGATCGCCGCCGATCAGCACCACGCCGCCCGCGACCAGCCCGCCGCCCAGCACACGATCGAATTCTTCCACACCCGTAGCCTGGCGCGGTTCTTCGCGTGGACGAATCTCGGCCAGCATCTGCAAGCCGCTGGCGCCACCGAGCGCGGCGAAGTTTCGCCCCGCCGGCTGGGCCGCTTCGATCATCGCCTCGACCAGCGTGTTCCACTGTCCACAACCAGGACACTGGCCCTGCCACTTGGGCGAACTGGCACCGCACTCGGTGCAGGAATACTGGGTTTTTGCCTTGGCCATCAGCTCATTGTCAATTCACTTCGATGACAGGCACACGCGCGGCGAGGGCGCAAAACAGTTCATAGGCGACGGTGCCAGCCGCGGTGGCTACGTCGTCGGCAGGGAGATGCATGTCACCCTCGCCACCCCATAGCGTCACCGTGGCACCAACGCCGACTTCGGGTGGCACCCCGCTCAAATCGATGCATATCTTGTCCATCGAGACACGGCCCAGCGTGCGCGTGTGCCGCCCGGCGACCCGCACCGGCGTGCCGGTGGGGGCGTGGCGCGGATAACCGTCGGCATAGCCGCAGGCGACGATACCGACGCGCATGCCCTGCCCGGCAACAAAATTGCCGCCATAACCCACACTATCGCCGGGCGCGAGTTCGCGCACGGCGATCAGTTCGCTTTCCAGCGTCATCACCGGACGCAAATCGAGCTCGACAGCGCTCTGCATGGCAGGAAATGGCGATGATCCATAAAGCATGATTCCAGGCCGAACCCAATCGCCAATGGCTTCGGGAAAGCGCAGCAGGGCAGCCGAATTCGCCAGCGAGATCGGCAACTGCCGGCTATCAGCCATGGCACGAAAGCGCCGTAGTTGCCGCCCTATCCCGCGCGCCTCGTCGGCATCGGCAAAATGAGTCATCAGCGTCGTCGGGCCGATGCAGTCAGCGGCAACCAGTTTGTCCAGCGCTGCGGCGAATTCATCCTCGTTGAAACCCAAACGGTTCATGCCGGTATTGAGTTTGAGATAGACCGGCGGACGAATCGGCAGGCGCGCCTCCACCAGCGCATCGACCTGCCACATCGTGTGCAGCACCGGAGTCAGTTCGACCTCGGCGTACAAGGGCAGTTCATCGGCCTGATAGGGGCCTTCCAGCATCAGGATGGGCTGGGCAAATCCGGCGTCGCGCAACGCCACAGCGCCTTCGAGTTCGACCAGGGCAAAGCCGTCGGTACTGTCGATCAAGGCGCGTGCAGCCGACAACAGTCCATGCCCGTAAGCATCCGCCTTCAGCACGCTCCAGATCCGGGCGCCACCGCTGTGGCGTCGCACCACGCCGTGATTGTGGCGCAACGCAGACCAGTCAAGACGGGCGCGTATCGGTCTCGACATACTCCGCGCTATGACTTTTTCTGGATCGCAGCGCGCAGGCGGCCGGACGCAAATTCGACAAATGTGGCGACCAGCCGCGAACGGAACTTCTCTTTCGGATAGACCATCGACAGGGTCCGAATCAGGCGCGGCTTGAGCGGTATCGCGACAATGTCGCCGAGTCGCTGCTCCTTGGTCACCGAAGTCCTCGACGCGATGGCGAAGCCAAGCCCGGTTTCCACCACGCCGTTGAGCGCAATCGGGCTGCCAAGCTCCATCACCACGGTCAACTGATCGAGCGCGATCCCCGCGCTGCGCAGGTAGTTCTCGGTGAATTCGCGCGTCCCGGAACCCGGCTCGCGCGAGATAAAGGCGTGTTCCAAAAGCTTCTGCGGCGTCAGTTCCTTGTGCCGCGCCAGCGGAAAGCGCGGATGACAGATCACCACCAGTTCGTCATCGCAGCATATCTCGCATTCCAGATTTGGCTCATGCGAGAGCGATTCAATGAAGCCGATGTCGATGGTGTGTTCCAGGACGCGGTTCTCGATCGATTCCGAATTGCCGACGATAAGTCGCGAACGCACCCCCGGGTAGGTCGACTTGAATTCGCCGAGTATCCGCGGCAACATGAATTCGGCGATGGTGGTCGATGCGCCCACCATCAGCGATCCACTGATCTCGCCGGTCAGTTCGGACAGACGCACATCCATCTCCGATGCCAGCCCGAGAATTTTCTCGGCATAGCCAAGCACCACGTCTCCCGCCGGTGTCAGCGCAATGCGCCCATGACCGCGATCGAACAGCCTGGTATTGAAATGCTCTTCGAGTTGCTTGATCTGAAAAGTCACTGCCGGCTGTGTCATGAACAGCACTTCGGCCGCCTTGGTGAACGACAACTGCTTGGCAACCGCGTGAAAAACCTGAAGCCTGCGATCCGCCATACTTGCCACCTCCAATATGAAAATTTCCGTAGTAGTGGCATTCAATCACAAATCACCCACCATGAGCGCAATTTATGGGTCCGACGCCCGCGAAGAAGCCGGCATCCTCGGCGGATATGGCGCTTGCGGCAACGCAGCATCAAGGCCGGAGCTTACCTTTCGTGATATAAACCCGCAGGCCAAAACACGGTCGGACCAGCGTTCCACTCAATGAGCAAAGGTTTCTACATCATCATGGCGGCGCAGTTTTTTTCCGCGCTGGCCGACAACGCCCTGCTGATCGCCGCCATCGCCATCCTGCGCGACATGCACGCACCGGCGGAATACGAGCCCTTGCTGAAGACCTTTTTCACCGTGTCCTATGTCGCGCTGGCGGCCTTCGTTGGCGCCTTTGCGGATTCCATGCCCAAGTGGCGGGTGATGTTCATCAGCAACGGCATCAAGATCTTCGGTTGCAGCCTGATGTTCTTCGACGTGCATCCGCTGATGGCCTACGCAGTAGTGGGACTGGGCGCTGCAGCATACTCGCCCGCCAAGTACGGCATCCTCACCGAATACCTGCCACATCGCCTGCTGGTGGTTGCCAATGGCTGGATCGAAGGCCTCACGGTCGGCGCCATCATCCTCGGCGTGGTGCTGGGCGGCGCACTGATCAAGCCGGAGATTGCCCACGGCCTGCTGTCTCTTGACTTTCCGATGATCGATACCGGCGTCGATACCGTCGCCGAAATGACCCTGCTGATCGTCGGCGCGCTCTACCTGGTTGCCGCATTGTTCAATCTCCACATTCCGGACACCGGAGTGGACCACAAGCCGCTGAAAAAGAATCCTGTCTATCTGTTTCACGAGTTCAACCACTGCCTCAAACTGCTTTGGCGCGACAAGCTGGGCCAGATTTCGCTGGCGGTAACGACGTTGTTCTGGGGCGCTGGCGCGACGCTGCAGTTCATCGTGCTCGAATGGGCCAAGGTCGCTTTGAACCTCGACCTGTCCAGGGCCAGCATGCTGCAGGGCGTGGTTGCGGTCGGCGTCGCCATCGGCGCCATCCTCGCGGCACGCATGATCACCCTGAAGAAGTCGGTGCGCGTGATCCCGCTAGGCATGGCCATGGGCGTCGGCGTCATTGTCATGGTCGCCGTCCGCGACATGTGGCTGGCCGCGCCGCTACTGGTGCTGATCGGCGTTTTCTCGGGCTTCTTCGTGGTGCCGATGAACGCACTGCTCCAGCATCGCGGTCACATCCTGATGGGTGCCGGCCACTCGATCGCGGTGCAGAACTTCAACGAGAACATGTCGATCCTGATCATGACAACCACCTACTCGCTGCTGCTCAAGGCTCAACTGTCGATCTATTGGATCATCGTCCTCTTCGGTCTGTTCGTCGCCGGCACCATGTGGCTGGTCAAGCGCCAGCATGAAGCCAATCAGCGGCAACGGGACGACGTCGCCCACCTGGAAGACGTCGCCCATCACTGACCATCCCCGACCTACCGGACGTCGGGCTCGAAGAACACCCACTGCGCTGCCGGAAAGCGCTCCTGCATGCGCGCCTCGACGGCGTTGATGGCCTCGACCATCTGCAGGCCGGTTTGGCTTTCCATGCCCCGCATGCGCGCCTTGACCGCGATGACGACCTTGTCGCCCCAGGCCAGGGTGATGACATTCAATACCTGTTCCACCTCGGGCTGAGCGGCAACAAACGCATCGATCTCCGCCCGCAGTTGTGGCGCGACTGATTCGCCCACGATCAGGCCCTTGACCTCGGTCATCACCGCAATTGCAATCACCATCAGCACCACACCAATGGCCAGCGTGCCCAGCGCGTCCCACATGGGGTTGCCGGTAATCACGCTGGCCGCCACCGCGACGAAGGCCATGGCAAGGCCGAGCAGCGCGGCAATGTCTTCGCCGGCCACAACCATCAGCTCGGACTGGCGCGTTTCGCGGAACCAGGCCAGGAACGGCTGGTGACCGGCGATCTTGCGGATCTCGCGCATCGCACCCCACAGGGAGAAAGCTTCCAGCACCACCGCACAGGCCAGCACCGCCATCGCAATCAGGCCGTGTTGCAGCGGCTGCGGATGCAACAGACGTTCGACGCCCTCGTAGACCGAAAAGGCCCCGCCCATGAAGAACAGCATCAGGGCCACGATCATCGACCAGAAATAGGTGACGCGATGGTGGCCGAGAGGGAAGTCGGCGCTGGCGGGACGGCGCGCCTGCTTCATGCCCAGCAGCAAAAGCATCTGGTTGGCGCAGTCGGCGGTGGAGTGGATCGCCTCGGCCAGCATCGAGCCGGAACCAGTCCAGTACGCCGCCACGTATTTGGAAACCGCGATGCCGAAGTTCGCCCCGAGGGCGTAAAAGATGGCCTTCACCGAACCTTCATTGCCGTGTGCCATCAGCCGCCTTTCTTCCCGGTCATCGTGCGCCGCATGAAACATAGATCTTCCCAGGCCTTGGCCTTGTCGAGCAGGGTACGCAGCAGGTAGGCCGGGTGGTAGGTGACGATCAGCGGAATGCCTCGATAGTCGTGCAGCCGTCCGCGCGCCGCGCCGATCTTGACCTCGGCCTGGAGCAGGGTCTGCGCCGCCGGGCGACCCAGGGCGACGATCAACTTGGGCTGGATCAATTCGATCTGCCGCTCCAGATAGGGCAGGCAGGCGGCCGTTTCTTCCGGTGTCGGCGTGCGGTTTTCGGGCGGCCTGCACTTGACCGCATTGGCAATGTAGACGTCCACTCCGCGCTTGAGGCCGATGGCCGCCAGCATGTTGTCCAGCAGTTTCCCGGCCTGGCCGACGAAGGGCTCGCCACGCTGGTCTTCCTCGGCGCCCGGCCCCTCGCCAACGAACAGCCAGTCGGCATTGACGTCGCCGACACCCAGCACGGCCTGCTTGCGCCCCTCGCAAAGTCGGCACTGGCGGCACGCCGCAACGGCAGATCGAAGCTCATCCCAGTTCATCGAACCCGCGCCGGCGACAGTTGCAACAGGCTCCGCACCGGGCGATGCACAGGCTTCCGGCGCCGTCCGTACTTCCATCGGCGTGGCCTTTGCAGCCGATTCCGCAAGCGCCACCCGCAATTTCCAGCGCGGCCCCAGGCCCATCTCGCGCAAAATGAATTCCCGATCCGCACTCATAGGTCACGCGCCATTACGATCGCATCCTCGCGCCCTTCGGGAGACTGATAATAGCGACGACGGTGGCCGATTTCCCCGAAGCCGTGGCGCAGGTACAAACCCTGGCCGGAGAAATTGCTCCGACGCACCTCAAGCAGCATGCGTGTCGCCTGCCGCGTCCGCGCCAGTCCGAACAGATGCATCAGCAAAGCCGTGCCACGTCCCTGACGCTGCAGTTCCGGCAACACGCTGAGGTTGAGCAGATGCGCTTCGTCCAGTACCCAAATCATCACCGCATAGCCGATCATATTTCCATCCTCCTGCGCCAGCCAGGCGCCGTTGCCAGCCGCCAGCGACTCGACAAAATTGCCGCGGGTCCAGGGGAAAGGGTAAATGCGTTCCTCCGCGGCAACCACTGCGTCGAGATCAGCCTCGGTCATGTCGGGGTAGCGAACCACTATCTGGCGCCACCGCGCGCCATCCGCTCCGCAGTGGTCAATGCCACCTTGTCGCGCACGTAAATGGGCATTGCCCGCTCAGCCGGCAATGCCTCGCCGCGTAGAAAAGCCGGCGCGGCGAGCTGCAACACCGCAACGGCGGTTGGGAATACATCGGCACGCACTCCCGCCAGATCGGGCTTCCTTGCGAGGAGCAACGAGCCGTAAGCGGCAAAGCCCTCCCCAACACCCCATCCGCCAACGAAAGTCGGCACCGGCACTGCGGCGGGCGGCGCGCAGACAGGCGCCATGATCTGCGTCACGGTCTCGCCGGTCACCGCATAGGCGGCGCCATAAACTTCGTTCATGCGCGCGTCGAGACAGGCCCACACATCGCCATCGCCGGACGCCAGAGCCAGCGCTTCAAGCGTCGACACCGGCATCATCGGAAGGTCCAGGCCCCAGGCCAATCCCTGCGCCACGCCGCAGGCCAGGCGCAGGCCGGTAAATCCTCCAGGGCCGCCGCCGAAGGCAATGCCGTCAACTTGCGCCAGGGTCAAACCCGCCTCCGCGAGCAACTCATGTACCCAGGGCAACAAGCGTTCCGAGCCCCCGCTGGGAACTTCCTCGGCGCGCTCGATCGATTCGCCGTCCTGCCACAAGGCTACCGACAAGCGTCGCGTCGCGGTCTCGAAAGCCAGCAGGCGCATCCGATTGCCAGCCGCCGACTACTTGCGGCTGCCGAGGATGCCGCGCAGCGTTTCCTGGATGTCGGCGGGAATCAACACTGTCTTCGCGTTGTCGGATTTGGCCAGGTTGCCGATGGCATGGATGTACTTCTCGCCCAGCATGTAACGCATCGGCGCGTCCTCGCTGCCGATCGCCGCGCCAACGCGCTTGATCGCCTCGGCCGAGGCATCGGCCAGCGTAATCTGCGCTTCGGCCTGCAGGCGTGCGGCCTGCAGTTGCGCCTCGGCATTGAGGATGGTGGATTGCTTGGTGCCTTCCGCCTTGGTCACCATGGCCTTGCGCTCGCGTTCGGCCGAGGCCTGCGCCTCCATGGCTTTTTGCATGGATTCCGAAGGATTGATATCCTGAATCTCGACCGACTTCACCGTCAGACCCCAATCGATGGCCTCGTCCGCGACACCTTCGCGCAAGCGGGCCTTGATCTTGTCCCGATTGGACAAGGCTTCGTCGAGCGTCATCTCGCCGATGATCGAACGCAGCGTAGTCATGATCATGTTGCGGATAGCTTCGGAAAAATCCGTCACGCCGTAGACCGCCTTGATCGGATCGGTGACCTTGATGAAAGCGATCGCGTTGGTCAGGATCACCGCGTTGTCCTTGGTGATGACTTCCTGCTCCTGCACGTCAAGGATGATGTCCTTGGTGGTCAGCTTGTAGCGCACCTGGTCGAGGTAGGGAATGATGATATTGAGTCCCGGAAGGAGCGTGGTGTGGTACTTGCCGAGCCGCTCGACGATCCATTCCTCGCCCTGCGGCACGATGCGAACGCCCTTGGCGATCGTTACGACGACAAATACGAATACTGCGACTACAAAAATTGCGAACTCACCCATGACCCGCCCCTTCAGTATTTGCCAACTTTCAGTATCTGGCCGTCAACCGCCAGCACCTTGACCCGCTCGCCCGCCGCAATGGCTTCATCGGCGAGACAGGGCCAGGCATCCGAACCCATTATCGGTTTCTGGAAACGTACTTCGCCGCGCGCCGATGCTACGCCCAGAGGCTCGACCGCCCGCACCAGGACGCCGATTTCACCCAGGGCTTCGTCCGCCTGGCCGGATCTTGTCTTGCCGCCATCGCCACGGAACACCCGGAACCAGAGCACGGTCATCGCCACGGACGCTGCCGTCCATAAGAGTATCAGGGTAGTGAATCCAGTGCCCGGAGCCACCAGCAAGGCGACGCCGACCAGCAACGCGCCCAGCCCAAACCAGATTACAAAGAAGGCCGGCACGACGAGTTCCACCAGCCCGAGCCCAAGGCCGAGAATCATCCAGTGCCACCAGACAAG
>JAIOPW010000122.1 GCA_021413665.1 Rhodocyclales bacterium
GATCACCCGTTCGAGGTTGCAGATGCGCCTTGCCACCAGCGAGGATTCCTCCAGCGGGCCGATGCGGATCGCCAGGTCCACCCCTTCCTGCATCATGTCCAGCCGCTCATCGCTGATCGTGATGTCGATGCCGACCGCCGGGTGGCGCGCCTGGAAGCGCGGAATCGCCGGCGCCAGCTGGTGCATGCCGAAAGTCGACCCGCAATGCAGGCGCAACTGGCCGCGCGGGCTGGCGCCGGCCTCCGCCACCTCGGCTTCGGCTTCTTCCATCGCCGCCAGGATGTCCCGCGCCCGCATGAAAAAGGCCTGGCCCTCGGCCGTGAGCTGCAGGCGGCGCGTAGTCCGCTGCAGCAGGCGGGCACCGAGCCGATCTTCCAGCCGGGTCACCAGCTTCGACAGCGCAGACGGTGTCAAACCCAAATCCCGCGCCGCAGCAGAAAACCCCCCGGTTTCCACGGCGCGAACAAAGGCAGTCATCTCACCGGCACGATCCATGGAGCTATTATGGAATACTTTTCATCAATGTTGTTCCATAGATGAATATTGTATTTACTTTGATATGTAATTACATTGCAGGCATGCGGTGTTGCGCCGCAACATAAAAAAGGAATCACCATGGCCCCCATCGACATCACCAGAATTGAATCTGAAGCCCGCCAGTTGCGTGCGGAAGAAATGCGGCGCATCAACGGTCTCGTCTCGGCGCGCCTGGCGCTCTATGGTCAGCTCATGGCCGCCACCGCGCTGACTGGCCTCAAGGCGATTGCGGATGTCCTGCTGCCGCTGTTTTCCTGGAATCCCCAGGCGGCGTCCGCGCCGCGCCCCGGCCCCGGCCTGCTCCAACACATGAACCGTATAGCCCGCGCACTTTTCAGCTGGAACCCGCAGGCGCACCGCTCCTGACCGTTCCGCCAACCGTCTCCTCCTCGGCCTGTTTCATCAGGCCGCTAGCCCCGCCGTAACAGGCGGGGCTTTTTTATGCGAGCTCGCGGTAACGGCCGCGGTGAAAAACCAGCGGCAGCTTGTCCTGGCGATGAAAGCCTTCGACCAAACCGACAAAAATCAGGTGGTCGCCGCCGGGGTAGCGCATCTCGTTGCGGCACTCGAACCAGGCGCAGCAGCCGGGCAGTATCGGTGCGCCGCCGGTACCGATACTGATGTCGATATTGGCCAGATCATCCCTGTTCGACTGCGAGAAGCGTTGCGAAAAATCGACCTGGTCAGCGGCAAGCACGTTGATCGCATAGTGACTGCACGACTCGAAGGCCGCCAGCGTGGATGACTCCCGGCCAAGGCTCCACAACACCAACGCCGGTTCGAGCGACACCGAGGCAAAGGAATTAATGGTGACGCCGACCGCGCGGCCGTCCGCACCATGTGCGGTGACAACCGTAACGCCTGTGGCGAACTCGCCGAGCGCATTGCGAAAGGTACGGCGGTCGGAACTGTTCTGATACGGCTGGTTCATCGGGTTGGGGACCAAGAGGCTCTAGAATCGGGGCGAACTACCATTTTTTCGGGAGCACCTGATGGGCATCGTCAAACGTATCGGCACACCGCTTTCTCCGTCCGCCACTCGCGTGATGCTGCTGGGCTGCGGCGAACTGGGCAAGGAGGTCATTATCGCATTGCAGCGCCTCGGTTGCGAGGTGATAGGCGTGGACCGCTATGCCGACGCGCCGGGCATGCAGGTGGCGCATCGCAGCCATGTCGTGACCATGACCGACGGCGCCGCGCTGCGCGCCGTGATCGAAAAAGAAAAACCGCAACTGGTGGTGCCGGAGATCGAAGCCATCGCCACCGCGATGCTGGTCGAGATCGAACAGGAAGGCCTCGCCGAGGTGATCCCCACCGCACGCGCGGCGCAACTGACCATGAACCGCGAAGGCATCCGGCGGCTGGCCGCCGAAGAACTCGGCCTCGCCACCTCGCCCTACAAGTTCGCCGACACGCTGGCCGAATTGCAAGCCGCGATCGACGACGGTATCGGTTTCCCCTGCATCGTCAAGCCGGTGATGTCCTCCTCCGGCAAGGGCCAGTCGCTGCTGAAAACGCAGGCCGACGTGCAGAAGGCCTGGGGCTACGCGCAAGCCGGCGGGCGAGTGGGCGCGGGACGAGTGATCGTCGAGGGCTTCATCGACTTCGACTACGAAATCACCCAACTCACGGTGCGCGCACTCGGCGCCTCCGGTGCAGTGGAAACCTTCTTCTGCGACCCGATCGGCCACGTCCAGGTCAATGGCGACTACGTCGAATCCTGGCAACCGATGGCGATGACGCCGGCCGCCTTGCAGAAGTCGCGCGACATCGCCAGGGCCGTTACCGGCAACCTCGGCGGGCGCGGCATCTTCGGCGTCGAGCTGTTCATCAAGGGCGACCTGGTCTGGTTCTCGGAAGTCAGCCCGCGCCCCCACGACACCGGCCTGGTGACGCTGGCCACGCAACGCCTGTCGGAGTTCGAACTGCATGCGCGCGCCATCCTCGGCCTGCCGGTGGACACCTCGCTGCGTCGGCCAGGCGCCTCGGCGGTCATCTATGGCGGCATGGAGGAAAAGGGCATCGCCTTCGAGGGTGTGGCCGACGCCATGCAGGTTCCCGAATCCGACCTCCGCCTGTTCGGCAAGCCGGAAAGTTTCAAAAAGCGCCGCATGGGCGTGGCCGTGGCCAATGCCGATACCACCGACGAAGCGCGGCAGCGCGCCAAGCTTGCGGCCAGCCGGGTGAAGCCGGTCAAGGCCTGAACCGCGCGTGAGTGATCTCGCGGATCGTCTTATCCGCTGGCACAAGCGCCACGGCCGCCACGACCTGCCGTGGCAGAA
>JAIOPW010000123.1 GCA_021413665.1 Rhodocyclales bacterium
GCAGTGAGGTCCAGCGGGAAGCCGTAGGTATCGTGCAGCTTGAAGGCGGTCTCGCCGTTGAACACGTCGACGCCAGTCTTTTCCATCAACTCCAGCTCACCTTCGAGGATGGCCATGCCATGCTCGATGGTGGCGAAAAAGCGGTCCTCCTCCTGCTTCAGCAGTTCCATCACCCGCGCCTTGCCGCTGGCGAGTTCGGGATACGCAGCCCCCATCTCGGCCACCAGGTCGGGCACCATCTTGTGAAAGAAAGCGCTGCGCGCGCCCAGCTTCCAGCCGTGGCGGATGGCCCGGCGGATGATGCGGCGCAGGACGTAGCCGCGGCCTTCGTTGCCCGGGATCACGCCGTCGGCGATCAGGAAGGAACAGGCGCGGATGTGGTCGGCCAGCACGCGCAGGCTCGGGCTGTCCATGTCGGCGCCGGAGGTCTCCCTCGCGGCGGCCGCGATCAGCGCCTGGAACAGATCGATTTCATAGTTGGCATGAACGCCCTGCAGTACCGCAGAGACACGCTCCAGCCCCATGCCGGTGTCGACCGAAGGCTTGGGCAGCGGATGCATGACGCCGGCCTCGTCGCGGTTGAACTGCATGAAGACGTTGTTCCATATCTCGATGTAGCGGTCGCCGTCCTCGTCCTCGCTGCCCGGGGGGCCGCCCCAGATGTGCTCGCCATGGTCGTAGAAGATTTCGGTGCAGGGACCGCACGGACCGGTGTCGCCCATCATCCAGAAATTGTCGGACGCGTAGCGCGCGCCCTTGTTGTCGCCGATGCGGATCACGCGCTCGGCCGGCACGCCGATCTCCCTGGTCCAGATGTCGTAGGCCTCGTCGTCCTCGGCATAGACCGTTACCCAAAGCTTGTCCTGCGGCAGTTTATAGACATCGACCAGCAGCTCCCAGGCGTACTTGATCGCGTCACGCTTGAAGTAGTCGCCAAAACTGAAATTTCCAAGCATCTCGAAAAAGGTGTGATGGCGCGCGGTGTAGCCGACGTTTTCCAGGTCGTTGTGCTTGCCGCCGGCGCGCACGCATTTCTGCGAAGTCGTGGCGCGGCTGTAGCTGCGCTTGTCGAAGCCGAGAAAGACGTCCTTGAACTGGTTCATCCCGGCGTTGGTGAACAACAGCGTCGGGTCATCGTGCGGCACCAGCGAACTGGACGCAACGATCTGATGGCCTTTCGAGGCGAAGAAATCGAGGAACTTCTGGCGGATTTCGGAACTTTTCATGGCGGGACGCGGGCTTTGATGCAAAGGGCGGATTTTACGCGATGGGGACGCATCGCCGTAATACCGTCTCCGCTTCCAGCGAAGGGCTTTGCCCGCCGGAGATAGCGCTTCGCGCGCCGACAATAAAAAAGCCCGCACGGAGGCGGGCTTCGGTGGAGCGCAACAGCTTACTTGCGAACCGGACGATCCTTCTTGCCGTCGTGATTGCGATCGTGCTGGCGGTCATGCTTCTCGTGCTTGATCTTGCGGCTTTCCTTGTTCTGCGCCTTCTCGATGCGCGCCCGTTCCTTCGGCGTCACCTTGCCGTCGGCCTTGGCC
>JAIOPW010000124.1 GCA_021413665.1 Rhodocyclales bacterium
AGCCATGCCCTGATGCTCTCGCTGCTCGGCGACGCCGAACGCGACGGCGCGGTGCTGGCCGTGAGCAGCGCCGTCCACGGCGGCGAGGTCGCCGCGGACGGCGTCGTGCTCGATGTAAAGGTCGGCGCCGGTGCTACGGCGATTCTTGCGCGCAGCGTGGTCAATTGCGCCGGACTCGGCGCCCAGCGCATCGCCCGCGGCCTGCGCGGCCTGCCGGCGGAATCCGTGCCGCCGCTCTCCTACGCCAAGGGCAACTATTACTCGCTCGCCGGCCGCGCGCCCTTTTCGCGCCTGATCTACCCGGTGCCGGAGTCCGCTGGCCTCGGCGTGCACCTGACGCTCGACCTCGGCGGACAGGCGCGCTTCGGTCCCGACGTGGAGTGGATCGACGACATCGACTACACGGTCGACCCCAAACGCGCCGACGCCTTCTACGCCGAAGTCCGCCGCTACTGGCCGCAACTGCCCGACGGCGCGCTACAGCCCGCCTATGCCGGCATCCGCCCCAAGCCGCATGCGCCGGGTGAGGCCGCGCGCGACTTCCTGGTTTCCGGCCCCGCCGATCATGGCGTCGCCGGGCTGGTCAATCTCTACGGCATCGAATCGCCGGGACTGACGTCCTGTCTCGCCCTCGCCGGCCATGTCGCCGGAATCATGGCCGGGATCTAGCGGCCGGTGAAACGCGGCGGGCGCTTTCGAGAAGCGCCGCCAGACCTTCAATCGTGCATCTGTCGGCAATGGCTTTCGCGGGCGAACAGCAGGACGATGCCGGCGACCACCACGGCGGCGAACATCAGGGCGAAGGCCGCGCGGTAGGCGCGTGCGTCGTACAGCCTCGCCCCGGCCTCGATCACGCCGTTCCAGCGCCGATCGAGCATCCAGCCCACCGCCGGCTGCCACAGCATGCCGCCGATCAGCGGCCCCATGTTGCAAAAACCCGAAGCCGTGCCCACCAGCCGCAGCGGCACCGACTCCTTGGCCCAGGCAAAGCCGATGATGATGTTGCCCGAGGCAAAGCCGGTCGGAATCAGCACCACCACCAGCGCCCACAGCGGCAGCGGCAGAAAGATGAACACCGACCAGCCCAGGATCGCCACGCCGGACGAGATCAGGTACAGCGGCTTTCTCATGCCCATGCGTTCCGACCAACTGCCCAGCAGCGGCCCGCCCAGCGCCCACGCCACCAGCAGGGTCGAGGTGATCGCCGCCGCGGAGCGCCCGTCGAGTCCATGCACCTGCTTCAGGAAAGGCACCCCCCAGAGGCCGGCAAAGGTCAGCACCGCGCCGGAAAAGCCGATCGGCACCGCGGTCAGGACCCAGATGTTGCGGTAGGACATCACTTGCGCCAGCCCGTGCAGCACCGAGATCGATGGATGCCCGCCGTGTGCGCCCTGAAAGTGGCTGGCGTAACCGCGTTCGGCCGGATCGTCGCGCACCCGCAGCCAGGTAAGCACGCACAGCACCGCCGTCAGCGCCGCGGAAACGGCCATCACCGGGCGCCAGTCGAAGACCTCGACCAGCATGCCCAGCGGCACGCCCGCCACCACCCCGCCCACCACCCCGGTCAGCAACGCCATGCCCGACGCCAGCGCATACTGCTGCGGCGAGAACCAGTGGCTCGCCAGCTTCAGCATGGAGACGAAGGCTACCGCCACCGAGCCGCCGATCAGCAGCCGACCCAGATTGGCCCAGAACAGGCTCGGCGCGAAGGCGAACACCGCCATGCCCAGTGCCGCGATGCCCGCCCCCATCGTCAGCAAGCGGCGCGGGCCCCAGCGGTCGGCGATCACGCCGGTCGGAATCTGCATCGCCACATAGGAATAGAAATAGAAGGCCGACAGATTGCCCAGCGCCGCGCCGCCGATGGCGAATTCCGCCATCAGCCGGTCGGTAATCACCGCCGGCGCAACGCGCTGGTAGAAGCCGATCAGATACAGCAGCGCGCCGAGGCCCCAGACCGACCACGCCAGCGAGGCTGGCGGAAAACTGGACATTCCCCCCGGCCCCCTTTCCGGGAAAGGGGGTGACTGCGGCTCGCGATGCTCGATGGATTCCCTCACGCCGGGAAAGTCTCCGCCCACCACAGCCGCGTCTTCAGGCCCCAGGTCGTGGCGTAACCGACCACGCGAAAGCGGATGTTGCCGGCGGCGTCGACCACGAAATGCGTCGGCACGCCGCGTACGCCCCAGTTCTCGGCATGGCGACCGTCGGCATCGACCAGCACCGGCAGCGCGATGCCACGCTCCTTCAAGTGCTTCATCACCGTCGCCGCATCGCCCGACTGCATCGCCACCGAGATCACGCGATGGTCCTTTGCCACGGAGACGATGTTGTCTTCTTCGGCCGAGCACACCGGACACCATGTCGACCAGAACGCCACCAGCGTCGGCTTGTCGTTCGCCGTACCGTCAGCGCCGACTCTTGCGGAACTGCCGTCGGTGAGTATGCCCGCCAGCGGCGGCGCCGCACCTTCGGGCAGGCCGCGCGTCTGCCAGTACTGTGCGCCGAGAATGACGGCGATGATCAGGCCGGCTTCGAGCAAGCGGCGCGGCTTGAATACCCGCCGCAAAGAATTGCGAAAGGCCTGCGCTTTGGGCGCCTGAGCTTCCGCTTCGCGGGACGGCGTCAGCACTGCTCCCACGGCAGCCCTTCATGGCGCCAGCCGTTCATCGCTCCACGGTGGTGGTTGTCGTCGAGTTCGCCTTCGAAGCCGTGCAGCACATTGAACACCCGCGTGAAGCCGGCGGCTTCGAGGGCGTGGCCGGCGTCGACCGAGCGGTTGCCGCTGCGGCAGATCAGCACCACCGGGCGGTCGCCGGAATGGCCGGCGAGCTTCCTGACTTCGCCGACGAAGTGCGGATTGACTTCCCAGTCGGGGCCGTCGTTCCAGGAGACATGGCTGACGCCGGCGGGATGGCCGACGAAGAAAAATTCCATTTCACTGCGGCAATCGACGAACAGCGCGCTGGGGTTGTCGTGCAGGAACTTGGCGGCTTCCTTGGGGGTCAGGTGGTTCATCAGCGGGCTCCTTGTCTGGATCGGCGCATTTTAGCCCAGGGGCGACGCATGTCCGCCGCGGTATAGTCGCGCCATGAATTTCCTGTCCCGCATTCTCGCGGCGCGAGGAGCCGCCGGGCGGAACCATTCCGGGCGGATTCTGTCGCAACCGCTGCCGCAAACCCCGACTTTCTGCAAGGACACATGATGACCCGATTCTCCGCCCCCCTTTGTCGCCGCGTCTTCGCCGCGGCCCTCCTCGCCACCGCCGGATTGGCCAACGCCGCGCCGGACATCGATGCGCGTGAGGCGGCGACCGCGGTGGCCGCCGGCAAGATCACGTTGATCGACATCCGCACGCCGCCGGAATGGAAGGAAACCGGCGTCGCGCGCGGCGCGAAGCTGATCAACATGCTGCATCCGCAGGGCGCCGCGGGCTTCACCAGCGATCTGCTGGAAAAGGTAAAGGGCGACCGCAACGCGCCCATCGCGCTGATCTGCCGCACCGGCAACCGCACGGCGCAGGTACAGCGTTACCTGCAAAGCGTCGGCTTCACCAATGTCCAAAATGTCAGGGAAGGCATGGCCGGCAGCGCCGCCGGCCCCGGCTGGTTGAAGCGCGGCCTGCCGGTGGACACCTGCACGACCCAGTGCTGAGTCTGGCATGGCCGGCCGCGGCGACGCCCCGAAGGAAGTTCCCTTGGGCGACGCGGCGACGGGACTGATAAAATCCGCGTCAATTCAAGCCCTTCCTACACCGCCATGCAACCCGACCGCAGTTCCGAACTGCGCGAACTAATCGCGCAACGCATCCTCATTCTCGATGGCGCCATGGGCACCATGGTGCAACGTCGCAAGCTGGTCGAGGCCGACTATCGCGGGGGTGACAAAAATTCGCGCTTTGCCGATTCGGCCAAGGACCTGAAGGGCAACAACGACCTGCTGTGCCTGACGCGGCCCGACGTGATCGGCGGCATCCACGAGGCCTACCTGCAGGCCGGCGCCGACATCATCGAGACCAACACCTTCAACGCGACGCGGGTTTCGCAGGGCGAGTACGGCCTGGCCGAGCTGGCCTTCGAGTTGAACGTCGAAGCGGCAAGACTGGCGCGCGGCATCGCCGACAAATACTCCACCCCGGACAAGCCGCGCTTCGTCGCCGGCGTGCTGGGACCGACTTCGCGCACCGCCTCGCTGTCGCCGGACGTCAATGATCCCGGCGCGCGCAATGTCACCTTCGACGTGCTGGTGGCCGACTATGTGGAAGCCGCACGCGGCCTGACGGAGGGCGGCGCCGACATCCTGCTGGTGGAAACGGTGTTCGACACGCTCAATGCCAAGGCAGCCCTGTTCGCCATCGAGAAGTTCTTCGACGAGGCCGGGCGGCGCTGGCCGCTGATGATCTCGGGCACCATCACCGACGCATCGGGGCGCACGCTGTCGGGCCAGACCGCCGAGGCCTTCTGGAATGCGCTGCGCCATGCCCGACCCTTGAGCTTCGGCCTCAACTGCGCGCTGGGTGCGAAAGACCTGCGCCAGTATGTCGAGGAACTTTCGCGCATCTGCGACTGCTACATCTCGACCCACCCCAACGCCGGCCTGCCGAATGCCTTCGGCGGCTACGACGAAACGCCGCAGATGATGGCCGACGAGATCGGTGACTGGGCGGCCAAGGGCCTGATCAATATCGCCGGCGGCTGCTGCGGCACCTCGCCCGACTACATCCGCGCCATCGCCGAGACCCTGAAAAAGCACAAGCCGCGCGCCATCCCGCGGGTGGAGAAGAAGCTTCGCCTGTCCGGCCTCGAGGCCTTCAACGTCGGCGACGACAGCCTGTTCGTGAACGTCGGTGAGCGCACCAACGTCACCGGTTCCAAGGCCTTCGCCCGCATGATCCTCGAAGGCCGTTACGACGATGCGCTGGCCGTCGCCCGGCAGCAGGTGGAGAACGGCGCACAGGTGGTCGACATCAACATGGACGAGGCGATGCTCGATTCGCAGGCGGCCATGGTGCGCTTCCTGCACCTGGTCGGCTCCGAGCCCGACATCTGCAAGGTACCGCTGATGCTCGACAGCTCGAAGTGGGAGGTGATCGAGGCGGGCCTCAAGTGCATCCAGGGCAAGGGCATCGTCAATTCCATCTCGATGAAGGAAGGCGAGGCGAAATTCCTCGAGCAAGCCCGCCTTGCGCGGCGTTACGGCGCGGCAGTGATCGTCATGGCCTTCGACGAGCAGGGCCAGGCCGATACCTACCAACGCAAGATCGGCATCTGCAAGCGCGCCTACGACCTGCTGGTGACGGACGGCTTTCCGGCCGAGGACATCGTCTTCGACCCGAACATCTTCGCCATCGCCACCGGCATCCCCGAGCACGACAATTACGCCGTCGATTTCATCAATGCGCTGGCGTGGATCAAGGCCAATTTGCCGCATGCGCGCAGCTCCGGCGGCGTGTCCAACGTCAGTTTCAGCTTCCGCGGCAACGACGCGATGCGCGAGGCGATCCACACCGTCTTCCTCTACCACGCGGTCAAGTCCGGCCTCACCATGGGCATCGTCAATGCCGGCCAGCTCGGCGTCTATGACGACCTCGCGCCCGAGTTGCGCGAGAAGGTCGAGGACGTGGTGCTGAATCGAAAAGTCGCAGGCGGGGCAAACCCGGGCGAGGCGCTGATCGAACTGGCGACGCGGGTCAAGGGCGCGGCCAGGGAACAGGTGGTCGATCTGACGTGGCGCGAGTTGCCGGTGGACAAGCGCCTCGAACACGCCATGGTCAAGGGCATCACCGAGTTCGTCGTGGCCGACACCGAGGAATGCCGCGCCGCATTGCATGCCGCCGGCAAGCCACCACTGTCGGTGATCGAAGGGCCGCTGATGAACGGCATGAACGTGGTCGGCGACCTCTTCGGCGCGGGCAAGATGTTCCTGCCGCAAGTGGTGAAGTCGGCGCGCGTGATGAAGCAGGCCGTGGCCCACCTGATCCCGTGGATCGAGGAAGAAAAGAAGCGCACCGGCAGCACTTCGAAGGGCCGCATCATCATGGCCACGGTCAAGGGCGACGTGCACGACATCGGCAAGAACATCGTCGGCGTGGTGCTGGGCTGCAATGGCTACGACATCATCGACCTCGGCGTCATGGTTTCGGCCGACAAGATCCTGCACGCGGCGAAGGAGCACGGCGCGCAGGCGATCGGCCTGTCCGGCCTGATCACGCCCTCGCTGGAGGAAATGAGCCACATCGCCGGCGAGATGCAGCGCCAGGGCTTTGCTGACGGAAATGCGGTACCGCTGCTGATCGGCGGCGCGACGACCTCGCGCGCCCACACCGCGATCAAGATCGCGCCGAACTACGCCGGCCCGGTCGTGTATGTGCCGGACGCTTCTCGCGCCGTCGGCGTCGTCACCCGGCTGCTGTCGATCGACATGCGCGATTCCTATGTGGACGAGGTCGCGGCCGATTACGAGAAGGTGCGCGGCCAGCACGCCAAGAAGCAGGGCGTGGCGCTGGTGACGCTGGAAGCGGCGCGCGCCAACCGCGCCCGGCTTGAATTTGCGGGAAATGCGGCACCGGTCACGCCGAAGCGCCTGGGCGTCACGGTGCTGAGGGAACTCGACCTCGCCGAACTGGCGAAGTACATCGACTGGGGCCCCTTCTTCCAGACCTGGGACCTCGCCGGCAGTTATCCGAAGATCCTCGACGATGCAGTCGTCGGCGAGGCGGCGCGCAATGTGTTCAAGGACGCCCAGGCGATGCTGGAGCAGCTCATCGCCGAAAAGTGGATCGACGCCAACGCGGTGTTCGCCCTGTTTCCGGCGCAAGCCGTGGGCGACGACATCGTGTTCTACGCCGACGAGGCGCGCGACCTGCCGCTGATGACTTGGCACGGCCTGCGCCAGCAGCAGGAGCGTCCGGAGGGCAAGCCGAACCAGTGTCTTTCCGATTTTGTCGCATCGGGAGTCGGCGATGGCGGAACGGCGGATTACGCCGGCGCCTTCGCCGTCACCGCCGGCCTCGGCATCGAAAGCAAGCTTGCGGAATTTGCGGCCCAGCACGACGACTACCGCGCCATCATGCTCAAGTCGCTGGCCGACCGCCTCGCCGAAGCGGCGGCGGAATGGCTGCATGAGCGGGTGCGCAAGGACTATTGGGGCTACGCGGCGAACGAGTCGCTCGACACCGTCGCGCTGGTTGCCGAAAAGTATCGCGGCATCCGTCCGGCGCCCGGCTACCCGGCCTGTCCCGACCACACCTCCAAGGCTGCGGTGTTCGACCTGCTCGATGCGCCGCGCAACGCCGGCATGGGGCTCACCGAGACCTATGCCATGACGCCGGCCGCCTCGGTGGCCGGCTTCTACCTGGCGCATCCGGAAGCCCGGTATTTCGCGGTCGGCAAGATCGGTCGCGACCAGTTGCAGGACTGGGCGCAACGCAACAACATGACAATCCAAGAAGCCGAAAAATGGCTCGCACCGCTGCTGTAATCCCCCCAAGGAGAATTAAATGCCGGAGAAGGAATTGAATCGCCTCAGCTTCAACGAGGCCGTGGTCCTGGTCAAACAGACCGGAAAGTCGGCCTTTGCCGCGATGCCTGTGTTCGGCGACGACGAGGGCGACGAAAATGCAACCGCCGAAGGCGCGCGCATTTTCCTCCTGATGCCCGATGAGGACGAGGGCTGGACGCTGCGCTTCATCGCCGGGCCGTTTTTTTCCGCCGCCTATGCCGCCAACGACATCATCCCTGCCGACGAGATTCCCGATCGCGTGCGCGAACTGCTGTTCGTGCCGACGCGCTGCGAGGAGGACTGGCTGACCGACCAGTTGCAGGTGCTGCTGGGCAAGCTGACGCAGGCCGCCGGCATCGGCGAACAGATGCCGGATTACGCATC
>JAIOPW010000125.1 GCA_021413665.1 Rhodocyclales bacterium
CCTGCTCACCGTCGCCGACATTCGCGGCACCAGCCCCAAGGTGTGGAACGCCTGGAAGGGCAAGCTGCTCGAAGACCTGTTCCGCATGACCGCCGGCGTGCTCAAGGGCAGCGCCGTGCTGCAACTCAGCGGCGTCGCCGAGCGGCAGGAGGAAGCGCGCCGCATCCTGCGCTACCACGGCCTGCGCGCCGACATCGAGCTGGAACTGTGGAACCAGCTCGACACCGGCTACTTCATGCGCCACGCCGCCGATGAAATCGCCTGGCATACGCGCACCCTCTACCATCGCCCGTCAAGCGCCGAGCCGGTGGTGCGCGCCCGCCTCAACCCGATGGGCGACGGCCTCCAGGTCATGGTTTACGTGCCCGACCAGCCGCTGCTGTTCGCGCGCCTCTGCGGCTTTTTCGCACGCATGGGCTACAGCATCGTCGACGCCAAGATCCACACCACGCGCCACGGCTGGGCGCTGGACAGCTTCGTCGTCTTCGCCGCCGACGCCGCCGAGCCCTACCGCGACATGATCGCCCTGATCGAGCACGGCATCGCCGAACAGCTCGCAACCCAGCCGCCGCTGCGCGCCATCGGCGGCGGCCGCCTGTCGCGCCAGGTGCGCCACTTCCCGGTGACGCCGGAAGTCGAAATTCGCGCCGACGAGCGCGGCAGCCAGTACCTCATGTCGATCAGCGCCGCCGACCGTCCCGGCCTGCTCTACGCCATCGCCCGCGTGCTCGGCGAGCACGGCATCACCCTGCACACCGCCAAGATCGCCACCCTGGGCGAGCGCGTCGAGGACGTCTTCCTCATCAGCGGCAAGGAACTGTCGCACACCGCAACGCTGGTGCGCCTCGAGCAGGATCTGCTCGGTGCGCTTCAGGTATGATCACGCCATGAGCTGGATCCGCGAGCAATTCACCTTCTCCGACCTGCAGCGCCTGCTGTTCAAGCTGGCGGAGCACGTCAAGGCCTTCCAGGGCCTGACCCCGGCCGAGATCACCGACCTGCTCGGCAGTTGCGAGAAATGCACCTTCGTGCCGGGCGCCTACATCGTCAAGGAAGGCAATGTCGGCACCCACATGTACATCATCCTCAACGGCGAAGCGCGCGTGCTCAAGTCGGGCCGCGACGGCGAAGTGGAACTCGCCCGCCTCGCGGCGGCCGACAGCTTCGGTGAAATGGCGCTGGCCGACAACGAGGCGCGCAGCGCCAGCGTGATCGCCGAAACCGACTGCGTGCTGGTCCGCCTCAACGACCAGATCATCAACTCGCGGCCCGAGATCGGCCTCAAGGTCTATCGCAACATCGCCAAGGTAGTCTCCGCGCGCCTGCGCGCCGCCGACGAACTGCTGGCCTGGCGCCTCTAGCGCGCCCGGCGGCGGCCGCGCTGCCCGCGCCTCAGGCGCCCTCGATACAGCTCGGATAGGGCGCGCGCTCGCCCGGCACGATCGGGCAAAGCCGGATCGGCATCAACTTCCTGAAACGCTCCGACCACTTCGCCTCGTCGAACTTGATCGGCGCCGCCGATGCCGCCGCCCGCTCGGCCCATTGCACGGTGTAGTAATCGCTGTCGCCCTTGACCACCACCAGCAGCATGGATTCGCTGTAGCCCTCGCCCGCGTTGGCCACGCCGCAGCTCACCACCGCCGCATAGCCCTCGTGGCGGCCGAGCTTGAGCGTTCCCAGGCCCGTAGCGCTGAACGATGCCGGGCAGACCTTGCGAAAGCCGCCAGCGATGCCGTTGGCCAACACCTGCGGCGTCACCTTCGGATTCGCCGCCAGCCCCTTGGCGCCCGTGACCGTCACCATCTGCGACCACTTCTTGACGCTTTCGCCGTCCGGCACGGCCTCCTGGATGTAGCCGGTACCCTTCGCATCCTCGAACGCCGGCTTGAAGCCCGTCGGGAAGGAATACACCAGCAACTGCCCGAAGATCGGCGTAATCGACCGGACCGGACCGGCCGGCATCCGGTTCGTCGCGGTCGGCGCCTTCGCCGCGGCGCTGTCGGCCGCGACGGCCAACAGCGGGGATGTGGCGGCGAGCATGGCCGACAGCAACAGTATCTTTCTCATGCGGATTCCTTTGGGATCAGGTAATGAGGCGATGGAAGGTGCACGGGTTGGACGCACCGGACGTTTGCATATGCACATGTTCCCAAAATGCAATGCCATTGGCAAGCCAGTCGAAAGCGAGTCGTCGGCCACACCCGATTCACCGTACCGCCGGCGCCGACTTTCAAGGCGCCCATCAGGCCGTCCGGCAACGCACCGACACGCCGCCGCCGGCCCGCATCACGGCCCGGCCACGTCCGGCGGCACGACGCCGGTCTTGACCCAGGAGCGCATCGCCAGTACGGCTTCAGGCTCGACGCCGACGAAGCCGTGGGCGCTGCGCGCCTCGCAGGGCTTGCCGCGCGCCGGTCCGCCGCCGCGCACCGTGAGCAGCGGACTGCGCGACTTTGCGGCGAACTGCTGCGCGCTGCGATAAGGGGTGTAGGCGCAGGGGTCGGCCTCGTGGTGCACCCACAGCAGACGCGTAGCCGGGGCATCCCAGTCGACACCGGACAGGCCCGGCCCGTTGCGCCCGGCGATAAAGACCGACGCAGTGAGGATTACCCGTCGCGCCAGTTCCGGGTTCATCCGTGCCGCGTGGAAAGCGCTGATCGAGCCCTCGCTGGTGCCGACCAGCGTCCAGTCGGCGATCGCATAGCGCCGACCCGCCTCGACCAGCAGCGCCTTGACGTCCTCGCCGTAGCGCGGATCCTCGCGAAACTGCTGGCTGAAGCTGCTCCACTGGTCAGAAGGCGCATCGACGGTCAGCACCAGCGTTTCCTCATCGAGCCAGTGCCGCCGCGAACGGAGCAGGAAGTTGCCGCCGAGGTCGAAGCGGATCTGCCCCTCCTCCTCGCGCAGCCGCAGGATGCCGGGATGGCCGGCGAACAGCGCGATGCCGTACTTGAACGTCCTGGCCCCCGGCAGGTGGGTGATCAGGCCCGCAATGCTGTAGTCCTTGCGCGGCACCGTCAGCACCACATTGGTCGCCGCCGCGTTCGGGTCGTCGGCCTGGGCACGGGCCGGCGACAGGCCGGCGACAGGGAACAACAGCAGGAATGCAAGCACAAGACAGAATCCGCGAACCTTCATGGCTCCTCCGAAACTCCATTGGCCCCGCAGCCTATTCCCGCGGGACACAGCCTGGCCCGCAATCAGGCCGAAATCGCGATGCCGTGGTCCGCATCGCTGGTCAAAATCTCGAACGCGGCCCGGCTCTTCGTTTCCAGGATTTCGCTCACGCCCGAGCGCTTGTCCCTGACGCGAAGTCGGCACGCCGCGATCTTGCTGTTGAGGCAGTGCTTGGCGCCACCGGGCGGATTGCGATAGCGGAGGCCGACAAAGGCCGCGCGCGGCGCCGAGATCACACCGTCGATGTCGACCTCCGCCGTTTCCGATTTGAATTTCCAATTGAAATAGTCAAACGCGCCTCGTGCCCGAATCGCCCCGAGCAGCCCGGTAAGGACGTATTCCCGTTGCCGGTGGCGCAACACCAGCGGCGTGATCGGCGGCGTCCAGAAGGGGCCGATCTTCAGGCGCGCCGTCGCCACCTCGAGGAAACTTTCCGGATGGTTGTCGAAACCCGCCACCTGCCCCCAGGCGTAGAG
>JAIOPW010000100.1 GCA_021413665.1 Rhodocyclales bacterium
GGAACTGCATACCGCGCGCAACTTCAAGCCGTGGATGGCGAAGGGCCTGTGGACCGGCTCGGTGATGTTCGGCATCGACCAGGTGCTGCTGCGCGGCAAGGCGCCGTGGACCCTGCACAACACGGCCGACCACCTCAAGCTGAAGCCGGCCGCCGAATGCAAGCCGATCGCCTACCCGAAGCCCGATGGCGTGCTGACCTTCGACCGGCTGTCGTCGGTCTTCCTTTCAAACACCAACCATGAGGAAGACCAGCCCTGCCACCTGCAACTCAAGGACGCGAACGTGCCGATCAGCACCAACCTCGCGCTCTACGACGCACCCGAGCAACGCTACTGCCCGGCCGGTGTGTATGAAATCCTGCGCGACGACGATGGCGGCAACCCTCGGCTGCAGATCAACGCGCAGAACTGCGTGCATTGCAAGACCTGCGACATCAAGGATCCGACGCAGAACATCAACTGGGTGGTGCCGCAAGGCGGCGAAGGACCGATTTACACCCAGATGTAAGAGTCGGCGCCAACAATACGGCGCCAAGAAAAACGGGAACCCGCGGGTTCCCGTTCTTGTTTCAGCGGGCCGTGCTCAAAACATCGCTTCGTCCAGTGCCAGGGCACTCGCCCCGCCCTGCACCACCTCCTGTGCCAGGCCGGCGGCCTCACTCATGGCGTGCTCGGCGTAGAAATGCGCCGTGGCAATCTTGGCCGGGTAGAAAGGATCGGCGTCGCCGGCGGCGATCTTGCCCTCCGCCACCAGAGCGGCGCGGGCCATCATCCAGCCGCCGGACACGATGCCCATCAGGCGCAGGAAGGGTACCGCGCCGACCGCGACCGAGCGCACGTCCTTGCCGTAGTTGGCGACGATGTAGTCGGTGGCCTGCTTCAACGCATCAATGCCGCGACCCAGCGCCGCCGCGAGGGCGACGAAGGCAGGGCCCGCCTGCTTCGATACTTCCGCGCGGGTCTGCTCCATCATGCCGATCACGGACTTGATCGTGGCGCCGCCTTCGCGGGCGATCTTGCGACCCATCAGGTCGTTGGCCTGGATGCCGGTGGTGCCTTCGTAGATGGTCGTGATGCGGGCATCGCGCATGAACTGCGCGGCGCCGGCCTCCTCGACGAAGCCCATGCCGCCGAAGACCTGGACGCCGAGGTAGGACAGCGTGTTGCCGTTCTCGGTGCTCCAGCCCTTCACCACCGGGATCATCAGGTCGACATAGGCCTGGTTCTGCGCCCGCTGTGCCGCGTCGGGATGGCGCGCCGCAGCGTCGTGCGCGGCGGCGACCGAATAAGCCAGCGCGCGCATGGCTTCGACCTGCGAGCGCATCTGCATCAGCATGCGGCGGATGTCGGGATGGCGGATGATGGCCACGCCGCTGGCGGAACCCTCGATGGCGCGCTGTTGTCGCCGAGGGCCATGACGCAGGTCGGGCTGGCATGGATGCCCAGCTTGTGCTCGATGGAGACGCAGAAGGTGTCATTGCGCGCACCGAGCGAGCCATCGGCATTGACCATGAACTTCGGCACGACGAACAGCGAAATGCCCTTGACGCCCTCCGGCGCATCCGGCGTGCGGGCGAGCACGAGATGTATCGTGTTCTCCGCCATGTCGTGGTCGCCGTAGGTGATGAATATCTTCTGGCCGAAGATGCGATAGGTGCCGTCGCCCTGCGGCACGGCGCGCGAGCGAATCGCGGCGAGGTCGGAGCCGGCCTGCGGCTCAGTGATGTTCATGGTGCCGGTCCATTTGCCTGAAACCATGTTGGGCAGGTACATCGCCTTCTGCGCATCGGTGCCGGCCAGTTCCAGCGCCTCGGCGGCGCCCAGCGTCAGCAACGGACACAGCGAGAAGGACATGTTGGACGACTTCCACATCTCCTGCACCGCCGCGGAAACCACCTTGGGCAGGCCCTGGCCACCATGCTCGGGATTGCCCGACAGCGCATTCCAGCCGTTTTCGACGAACTGGGCGTAGGCCTCCTTGAAGCCCTTGGGCATGGTCACGGCCTTGTCGGCCCATTTGGCGCCTTCCTCGTCGCCGGGACGATTGAGCGGCGCCAGCACGCCGCCGGTGAATCTAGCGGACTCGTCGAGGATGGCTTCGACCACGTCGAGTGATGCTTCCTCGTAGCCCGGCAGGGCGGCGACCTTGTCGAGCCCGGCCAGCTCGGTCAGCACGAACATCATGTCCTTCAGGGGGGCGGTGTAGTTGCTCATCGGTTCACTCCGTTGTCATTTGTTCAGAAGATAGCGCCGGTCGTCGAAACTGCCGACCCAGTGCGGCAGATACACCACCATCAGGGTCACCATCGCGCCATTGAGCCAGGCCTCGGCAAAGCCCAGCAGAAGGTAGTAAGGCAGGTAGTCGTCGAGCAAAGTCGGCGCTGGATACACGGCGGCCAGCCACAGCATCGCGCTGGCGAGCAATCCCGTGCCCATGACCGTCGTCGCCGCGCCGAAAAAGGCGGCGACAAAAACATAGATGAAGAAATTCGCCGGCAGCCAGCGTTCCACGCCGCGCCGGATGGCGTCCGCCAGCAGCGGCGGGAACACAGCAAGCACCAATGCATTGAGCGCATAGGCAGACCAACCCGGATGCCCCTGCAAATCCCGGTTCAGGGTTACGGCGGCAAGCACCAGCGAGAGGCCGATGATCGCCAGTTGCCGGCCGAACATCAGGGTGAACATCGTCGCGCCCAGCAGGTGCAGGTTGAGGCCGGGCTTGACCCCGGCATTCATGCTCCAGATCAGGGACAGCAAGACCACGGTGCCGAGCCACACGTTCGACTGCCCCGAATCGGCCAGCCGCTTCCACGGCGCGGTCCGGATGCACCAGAGCCAGACCAGCAGCAGCGGAAATGCGGCCCCGAGCGCCCAGCTTTGCGGAAACAGGGCGTCGGGGAAGTTCACGGCAATCCGGCCTTAGCGTTCATTGCAACCGGCGTCACACCTGATGATGAAACCGTTCGCCCTGAGCCTGTCGAAGGGCCGTTCATGGTTCGACAAGCTCACCACGAACGGGATTGCTTCGAGCAAATGTTTCACGTTAAAGCGCCGCCACCAGTTCCGGCACGGCCTGGAACAGGTCGGCAACCAGGCCGTAGTCGGCCACCTGGAAGATCGGCGCGTCGGGATCCTTGTTGATCGCCACGATCACCTTGGAATCCTTCATGCCGGCCAGATGCTGGATCGCGCCCGAAATGCCGATCGCAATGTAGAGCTGCGGCGCGACGATCTTGCCGGTCTGGCCGACCTGGTAGTCGTTGGGTACGAAGCCGGCATCCACCGCGGCGCGCGAAGCGCCCATGGCGGCGCCGAGCTTGTCAGCCAGAGGCTCCAGCACCTTATGGTAGTTCTCGCCGCTGCCCATGCCGCGACCACCCGAGACGATGATCTTGGCCGCCGCCAGTTCCGGTCGCGCCGACTTGGTCAGCTCGCGGCTGATCAGTTTCGACTGGCCGAGGTCGGCACCCGCCGCGATGCTCTCGACGGTAGCGCTGCCGCCCGAATTAGCCGCTGCATCAAAGCCTGTCGTGCGCACCGTGATGACCTTGGTCGCATCGGCGGACTTCACCGTCGCCAGCGCATTGCCGGCATAGATCGGACGAACGAAGGTGTCGGCATCGACCACCGAGATGATCTCGGAAACCTGCGCCACGTCGAGCAGGGCCGCCACGCGCGGCAGCGTGTTCTTGCCGATGCTGGTGGCCGCCGCAAGGATGTGGCTGTAACCAACCGCATTGGCGACGATCAGGGCGGCGAGGTTCTCGCCGGTCTGGTCGCCGTAATGCGCGGCGTCGGCGAGTTTGACCTTGGCCACGCCGGCGACCTTGGAGGCCTGCTCGGCGACGGCGCCGCAGCCGGCACCGGCAACCAGGACATGAACCTCTGCGATGACGAGAATACTCATGATCAGATCACCTTGGCTTCGTTCTTGAGTTTGTCGATCAGTTGCGCGACATCCGCAACCTTGATGCCGGCGCTGCGCTTGGGCGGCTCGGTGACCGTGACGGTGGCCAGGCGCGGCACCACATCGACGCCGAGGTCGGCAGGCTTGACGACTTCCATCGGCTTCTTCTTCGCCTTCATGATATTGGGCAGCGTGGCGTAGCGCGGTTCGTTGAGGCGCAGGTCGGTGGTGATGATGGCCGGCAGGCTGACTTCGATGGTTTCCAGTCCGCCGTCGACCTCGCGCGTCACCGTGGCCTTGCCGTCGGCGATCACGACCTTCGAAGCGAAGGTCGCTTGCGACCAGCCCAGCAGCGCAGCCAGCATCTGGCCGGTCTGGTTGGCGTCGTCGTCGATCGCCTGCTTGCCGAGGATGATGAGTTGCGGCGCTTCCTTCTTTGCCACGGCGGCGAGCAGCTTGGCTACCGCCAAGGGTTGCAGCTCGACGTCGGTCTCGACCAGGATGGATCGATCGGCGCCGATGGCCATCGCGGTGCGCAGGGTTTCCTGGCAAGCCGTAACGCCACAGGAAACGGCGATCACTTCGGTCGCGGTACCCGCTTCCTTGAGCCGCATCGCCTCTTCCACGGCGATTTCGTCGAAGGGGTTCATCGACATTTTCACATTCGCCAGATCGACACCAGTGCCGTCTGCCTTGACGCGAACCTTGACGTTGTAGTCAACCACGCGCTTGACCGGGACGAGGATTTTCAAGCGACTCTCCTTAAGTTTGCCTGGGTAAAAGAAAGCATTGTAGCGAGTATTCGGCAGCCAATTTCCATACGCTACAGTATGGAATGTGAGATACTACCGCAGCGCGAACCGAAACTCAATACCCTACCGTATGGAAACAAAACCTGCCAAAACCCAGCGCACCTCACTGGATCGTGAAGCCTGGATCAAGGGCGCGATCGCGATCATGGCCGAACACGGCACCGAGCAGTTGCGCATCGAGATCCTGGCCAAGCGCCTCGGCGTCACCAAGGGCAGCTTCTACTGGCATTTCAAGGACCGTCGCGACCTGCAGGATGCGGTGCTGGCCTTCTGGCGCGACGGGCGCATCCGCGACATCCGCAAGCAGACCCAGGCCCAGGCAGGAGGCGAAGCCGCGGCCCTGCTCCACACCATCGCGGTCTATTCCTCGGCGCGCAACCGCAAGGGCATTGCGATCGAAGCCGCCGTGCGCGACTGGGCGCGCCGCGACCCGCAGGCCGCGGCGGTTGTGGAGGA
>JAIOPW010000180.1 GCA_021413665.1 Rhodocyclales bacterium
AGCTTGAGGTGGTCGGCCGTGTTGTGCAGGGTCCACGGCGCCTTGCCGCGCAGCAGCACCTGGTCGATGCCGAACATCACCGAGCCGGTCCACAGGCCCTTCGCCATCCACGGCTTGAAGTTGCGCGCGGTATGCAGTTCCTCGTAGAGCCAGGATTCGCGGAAGGCTTCCGGGTAGTCGCTCAGCGCGTCGTTGGCGCGGCCGGCGGCGAGTGCGGCGGCGGCGGCTTCGGCCGCCAGCATGCCGCTCTTGATCGCGGCGTGGCTGCCCTTGATGCGCGAGGCGACCAGCATGCCGGCGTCGTCGCCGATCAGCGCGCCGCCGGGGAAGTCGAGCTTGGGCAGGGACTGCAATCCGCCCGCGGCGAGGGCGCGGGCGCCATAGGCGAGGCGCTTGCCGCCCTTGAACAGCGGCGCGATCTGCGGGTGGGTTTTCATGCGCTGCATTTCCTCGAAGTGGGCGAGGAAGGGGTTCTTGTAGCCGAGCCCGACCACGGTGCCGACGGAGATGAGGTTCTCGCCGAAATGGTAGATGAAGCCGCCGCCGTAGGTGTCGGACGCCATGGGCCAGCCGAAGGTGTGCATCACCAGGCCCGTTTCGAACTGTTCGGGGTCGACCTCCCACAGCTCCTTGATGCCGATGGCGTAGGTCTGCGGATCGGACCCGGCGCGCAGCTTGAACTTCTCCTCGACCTGCTTGCCGAGGTGGCCGCGGCAGCCCTCGGCGAACAGCGTGTATTTCGCCAGCAGTTCCATGCCGGGCTGGTGGGCGGCGGTGGGCTGGCCGTCGTGGCCGATGCCCATGTCGCCGGTGGCGACGCCGCGCACCGCGCCGTTTTCGTCGTAGAGCACTTCGGCACCGGCAAAGCCGGGATAGACCTCGACGCCCAGCGCCTCGGCCTGCGCGCCCAGCCAGCGGCAGAGCTGGCCGAGGCTGATGACGTAGTTGCCGTGGTTCTGGAAGCAACCCGGCAGCAGCAGGGTGGGCAGGTCGACGAAGCCGTGTTCGGTGAGGAAGGCGAAGCGGTCGCGCGTGACGGCGGTCTCCAGCGGGGCGCCCTGTGCCTGCCAGTCGGGAATCAGCTCGTTCAGCGCACGTGGGTCCATGACCGCGCCGGAGAGGATGTGGGCGCCGATTTCGGCGCCTTTCTCGATCAGGCAGACGTTGATTTCGGCATTGATCTGCTTCAGGCGGATCGCGGCGGCAAGACCGGCCGGGCCGCCACCCACGATGACGACATCGAACTCCATGGCTTCGCGTTGCATGCTGACCTCAATCGATTGGTTTGATCGCACGATTATAATCTTGAACATTGTCGCGTCCCCAGGGCATTCACTTCATGGAACACCACCGCAAGCTTGTTCTCGCCAACCAGATGCCCATCCGCTGGGGCGATCAGGACGCCATGGGGCATGTCAATAGCACGGTCTATTTCCGTTACATGGAACAGACCCGGATCGAATGGCTGGAGTCCTTTGGTTTGGAGACGGCGATTACCCAGACCGAGGGGCCGGTGATCGTCAATGCCAGTTGCACTTTCCTGATTCCCTTCACCTATCCGGGCACCATCGATTGCCGCATGTTCTGCGGCACACCGGGGCGCAGCAGCGTGCCGACTTTCTACGAAATGCGCGTGCTCGGCGATGAGCGAATCTTCGCCGAGGGCGCGGCCAGGCTGGTGTGGATCAATCCTTCGACCGGCAAGTCGATTCCGTTGCCCGACGCCTTGCGCGCCAGTTGCCTGTAAATCAAGCCGAGGAACCCGCATGAACTCAAGCACCGCGCCGATCTGGCAGCCATCCGCCGAACGCATCGCCGCCACGCGTCTCACGGCTTTCATGGCCGAGGCAGGCAGGCGCTGGAATCGCCGTCTCGTCGGCGCCGACTATGCCCACCTGCATGCATGGTCGGTCGAACACGCCGAAGAGTTCTGGGCCTCGGTCTGGAAGTTCGGCGAGGTGCGCGGCGAGATGGGCGCCACGGTCGTTGTCGGCCGCGAAAAGATGCCCGGCGCGCAATGGTTTCCCGAAGCCCGGCTCAACTTCGCCGAGAATCTGCTGCGCCGGCGGGACGACGCCGATGCCCTGGTGTTCTGGGGCGAGGACAAGGTCAAGGGCCGTGCCAGCCACGCCGAGCTGTATCGCGCCGTGGCGCAGACCGCCGCGGCCCTGCGCGCCATGGGCGTGACCAGGGGCGACCGTGTCGCCGCCTACCTGCCCAACCTGCCGGCCACCGTGGTGGCGATGCTGGCAGCGGCGTCGATCGGCGCCATCTTTTCCTCCGCCTCGCCGGACTTCGGCGTGCAGGGCGTACTCGACCGGTTCGGCCAGATCGAGCCGAAGCTGTTGTTCACTTGCGACGGCTACTGGTACAACGGCAAGGTCATCGACTGCCTGGGCAAGGTGGCCGAGATTGCCGCGCGCCTGCCGTCGCTCGAACGCGTCGTCGTCGTGCCCTATGCGGGAAATGCGGCCGGCAGCAGCGGTGACATCGCCACCGTCAGGCACGGCGTGTCACTGGCGGATTTCCTCGCCCCCCATGCCGACGAGCGGGGCATCCGCTTCGAGCAACTGCCCTTCGACCATCCGCTCTACATCATGTATTCCTCGGGCACCACCGGTGTGCCCAAGTGCATCGTCCATTGCGCCGGCGGCGCGCTGCTGCAGCACATCAAGGAACACCAGTTGCAGGGCGACGTGCATGCCGATGACCGCCTGTTCTACTTCACCACCTGCGGCTGGATGATGTGGAACTGGCTGGTGACCGGCCTTGCCTCGGGCGCAACCCTGCTGCTTTATGACGGCTCGCCCTTCGTCGGTCGCGGCAACATCCTGTTCGACTATGCCGACGCCGAAGCCATGACGCATTTCGGCACCTCGGCCAAGTTCATCGACGCCATCGCCAAGATAGATCTCAAGCCGCACCAGACACACAGCCTGAAGCCCCTGCGCGCCATGTTCTCGACCGGCAGCCCGCTGGTCGCCGAAGGTTTCGACTACGTCTATGTCAGCATCAAGCGGGACATCCAGCTTGCGTCGGTCTCGGGCGGCACCGACATCATTTCCTGCTTCGTCATCGGCAATCCCAACGGCCCGGTGCATCGCGGCGAAATCCAGTGCGCCGGGCTGGGCATGGCCGTCGAGGTGTTCGACGACCTCGGCCGGCCGGTGCGCGGTGAAAAGGGCGAACTGGTCTGTACCCGCTCGTTCCCGGTGATGCCGATCGGCTTCTGGAACGACGCCGACGGTGCGAAATACCACGCGGCCTATTTCGAGCGTTTCGAGAATGTGTGGTGCCACGGCGATTTCGCAGAGATCACGGGACATGGCGGCTTCATCATCTACGGTCGTTCCGACGCCACGCTCAATCCCGGCGGCGTGCGCATCGGTACCGCCGAGATATATCGCCAGGTGGAAAAACTGCACGAAGTCGTCGAATCCATCGTCATCGGCCAGGACTGGCCGCCGGGCAGCACGGGGGATGTGCGCGTCGTGCTTTTCGTCAAGCTGCGCGAAGGCCTGGCGCACGACGAAGCGCTGGAAAAGCGCATCAAGCAGGTGATCAGGGACAACACCACACCGCGCCACGTGCCGGCCAGGATCCTTCAGGTGGCCGACATCCCGCGCACCAAGAGCGGCAAGATCGTCGAACTCGCGGTGCGCAACGTGGTGCATGGCAATCCGGTGAAGAACGTCGAGGCGCTGGCCAATCCCGAGGCGCTGGAGCACTTTCGCGATCGCGGTGAGCTGAAAAGCTGAAAGTCGGCGCCGGCGGTACGGCGATCGCGGAGACCGTGAATCGCAATCCGGGAGCGCGCCCTGGAAGTACAACCGACAGCCCCCGGGTTTGTGGTCGGTCCCGGCCAGGCGGCGGTCAACCCTCCTTTGGCTTTCTTGAGGCCCCATTCGCAACCTGCACCGCCCAACCGGCCTTGTCGTCCAGCGCCAGCACATGCACCAGCCACGGCAGCGATTCTTCCAGCGCCGTCTTCAGCGTCCACGGCGGGTTGATGACGAACATCGCGCTGCCGCTCATGCCGCGTCCTTCCGTGGCCGGGCCGCGCACGGTGAGGCTGGCGTAGAGCCAGTCGGCGGGCAACTTCTTCAGCTTTTCGGGCAGGGCGCGCGCCTCGATGCTGGGCAGGAAGGGCATCCAGACCAGATAGGTGCCGGTGGCGAAGCGCTGGAGCCCGTCCTTGATCGCGGCGACCACGCGCGGGTAGTCGCTCTTGATTTCATAGGAGGGGTCGATCAGCACCAGGCCGCGCCGCGAAGCGGGCGGCAGGGCGGCCTTCATGGCGTCGAAGCCGTCGCCCTGTTCGACCTTGACGCGACGTCCGGCATCACCGAACTCGCGCCGCAGCAGGGCGAAGTCGGTCGAGTGCAGTTCGCAGAAGCGCAGCGAGTCGATGTCGCGTGCGAAGTGCGCGGCAAGCCAGGGCGAGCCGGGGTAGCGGCGCAATTTCAAGCCCCCATTGCAGGCCTGAAGCGCGTCCATGTAGGGCTTCATCGCCGGCGGCAGGTCAACGCGGTTCCACAGCCGGCCGATGCCTTCGATGTATTCGCCGGTCTTCTTCGCCTGTTCCGAATCGATCGGGTAGAGGCCGGCTCCGGCATGGGTGTCGAGCAGCAGCCAGGGCTTGTCCTTGCTGTTCATGTGCCGCAGGCACAGGGTCAGGACCAGATGTTTGAGGATGTCGGCGTGGCTGCCGGCGTGGAAGGCGTGGCGATAGCTGAGCATGGGGGCGGGATAGAATGCGCGACCATGAATGATACGCAGGGTGTCCGGGTTTCCAAACTGCTGGCCGAGCGCGGCCTGTGTTCGCGTCGCGAGGCCGATGCCTATATCGAGCGCGGGCTGGTGTTTGTCGACGGCCAACGCGTGACGCAACTGGGGACGCGGGCTGCGGCCGATGCGGTAGTGACCCTGGCACCCGAGGCGCGAGCAACGCAGGCGCGGCAGGCGACGATCCTGCTGCACAAGCCGATCGGCTTTGTCTCCGGCCAGGCCGAGGACGGCCACCGGCCGGCGGCCAGCCTGGTTTCGGTGGCGACGCAGATGGCCGGCGACCACCAGCGCTTCCAGCCCTCGCACATGAAGGGGCTGGCGCCGGCCGGGCGGCTCGACATCGATTCCACCGGCTTGCTGGTGCTGACCCAGGATGGGCGCGTGGCGCGCCTGTTGATCGGCGACGATTCAAAGGTGGAGAAGGAATACCTGGTGCGGGTCGAGGGCGCACTCGACGCGCGCAGCCTGGCTCTGCTCAATCACGGTCTGGAACTGGATGGCAAGAAGCTGCGCCCGGCCAATGTGGCGTGGGCGAATTCGGAGCAACTGCGCTTTGTCCTGACAGAGGGCCGCAAACGGCAGATCCGCCGCATGTGCGAACTGGTGGGATTGCGGGTGACGGGCCTGAAACGGGTGCGCATCGGCCGGGTGCGGCTGGGCGAGCTGCCGCTGGGCCAGTGGCGCTTCCTGCGGGAAAACGAGGCGTTCTAGCCGAAGTTTCAGTGGAGGCTAATGCCGGGTTTATCGGCGTTAAGCGCAGCGACCGTAACTATAACGAGGCGTTCTAGCCGCGTCTAGAGCGAAAACACACGCTGGTAGGCGGCGGCGCCGGAATTCAGGCTGTCGTTGAAGCGGTTGGCCTGGGCGCTGACGGTCTGCTGTGCGGCGGCGGCAAGCGCTTGCTGGTCGGCCTGCCGGGTTTCCAGGCTTTTCGCGCGCTCGCCGAGGGCATTAACCGTCCGGCCGATGTTGCCGCCATCGGCCAACTGGCTGCCGGCGCTCCGGTCGACCTGCTGGCCGACGCGGGAGAGCGCACTGCGCACCGCTTCGGAGTCGGCGCTGAGCGCGGCATCGAATACCGCGCTGTCGATGGCCAGCGTGCCGTTCGCCTGCTGGGTGACGCCGATCTTGCGCAGGTCGGCCAATGCGGCATCGGTGTCGACGCTGCGGCGCAGGACGGTTTCCGCCGCGCGTGCGCGGCTGCCCTCGACCGGCGTGCCCGGCTGCGTGGCGGCCGAACGCGTCGTCTGCACGGCGCTGTTGAAGGCCTTGACGAAGTTGCCGGCGGCCTTGCGGATGTCGGCTTCGGTGCTCGTCTGTTTGGTGTCGCTGAGCGCGGCGGCCACGGCCTGAGCGTCGGCAAACGCCGACTTGACCTTGCCGAAGGACGACAACTGGACGGCGACGACATCGCGCTGCTGCCTGACGCGCTGGTCCGCCTTCTGGACGGCGCGGGTCGCCGGGTCGACGCTGTTTTGTGCGCCGGCCTGCGAACTGCCCGGATTGCTTGCGGCGAGGCTGGAGAGGGTGATTGCCATGTAAGAAGCGTTCACAACGAGTGTGCTGGAATTGACTATAGCACCCTGCAATCGCATTGCAATGCGACGGCCAGGCTTGACTTGGCCGCGAAGCTTGCCGACTATGAGCGCATGAATGTTCGCAATGGAAATACCGGCGGTGATCGTCCGCCTTTGCCACCCGGTCCGGACTGGTCGCGGCGCGCGGCATGGACCGTGGCGCTGGTCGGAACGGTCCTGATCGCGGTGGTGGTGCTCGGGGCCTACCGGCAGCCGGAACTGCTGCTGAACATCATGGGGCTTCGCTACTGCGGCTAGCCGCGTCGTCCTGCGCGGGAGGGTCGCCCATCGCCAGCAGGGCGTTGGCTGTGGTTTCGTCTACTCCGAGGCGGCGCACCAGGGTTCGCTGGTTGATGCGCAGCAGATCGCGGATTCCCTTGAAATCGTCCGGCAGCGCCGCGTCGTTCCAGCCATTGGCCGAGTGGCGGGCGAGATCGACGGCGAGCTTGACGTTGCGCACGCGGGGGTTTTCGGCGTTCTGGTTGTCCATCAATTGGCTCAGAAGCTGCGGCAGGTGCCATGTTTCGGCCAGCGCCATCTTGAGCTGATAAAGCGGTATGCCGTAGATTTCGGTCTGGATGTCCGCGGAGCGTTCGTGGCGGCGGGCGACCTGGGTCTCGCGAACCTGTGTGGCGAGTTTGGGCGCGAAGCACCACATGAGCATTTCCGCGATATCGTGGAGCAGGGCGGCAAGGGTGATTTCGTCGACATCGAGATCGTGCCGGGCGATGGCCCAGTCCCGCGCCCATTGCGCCGAGCGGCGCGCGCGGTTGACGACTTTCAGGATGCCCAAAAGGGCTTGCGGGTGGGGCCGGAGCTGCTCCTCGATCTGCGGCAAATCGTTGAAATCGCGGAAGAACGGCACGATTCCGATCATCATGATGGCCCGCTCGATGGTCGTGATGTCGGTGGTCTGGCGCGCGCCCCGGTTGGCTTCGATGTAGGCAAGAACCCGTAGCGTCATCATCGGATCGCGCAGTATGGTTGCCGAAAGGGAGCGGCCGTTTACGTTCTCGGCGTTCGCGCGCATTTTTTCAAGCTCCTGCACGGTATGGCGGAGCACGGGAAGATTGGCCTCGCGGAAATGGGCCACCCACACGTCAAGATCTTCAAACGGCAGGTCGATCATGGTCGGAACTTAGTCATTTTCAGCATCTTGTCACGAAAGCGAGGCGTCGATGGGCTGCCTGAGAGCGCATTTTGCCTCGTGAGAGGCCTTGCCACAAGCGGCGGTGCTTGGTATCATGGCGGGCTTCCCTTGCTCCACCCGTTACGCATGCGGGGGGGCTGTAACTCAACCACAAGGAGATTGCATGCGACATTACGAAGTTGTATTTATCGTCCACCCGGACCAGTCGGAGCAGGTTCCGGCGATGATCGAGCGTTACAAGACGCTCGTCACCGCCCGCAACGGCGCCATCCACCGCCTCGAAGACTGGGGACGCCGCCAGATGGCCTATCCGATCCAGAAGGTGCACAAGGCCCACTTCGTGCTGATGAATATCGAGTGCGTCGGTGAGACCCTGGAAGAACTCGAGCACGCTTTCAAGTTCAACGATGCCGTACTGCGCCACCTGACGGTGAAGACGCGCAAGGCGGTAGTGACGCCCTCGCCGATGATGAAGGAAGAGAAGTCGCGTTCGCTGACCCAAGGTGAAGCCAGGGTGGAGGCTCCGGCTGCTGCCGTTGCCGCCGCCTGAGGATAAGCCGAGCAACCTGACGCAGTTGTCGGGGCGCTTGCTTGAGCGTGGCGCTTTGCGCCGCACCCCCGCCGGAATACCGGTTCTCGAATTTCTCCTCGCGCATGTCTCGACCCAGGTCGAAGCCGACGTCGAGCGCAAAGTGGAATGCGAGATGGTCTGTGTGGCAATGGGCCGGCCGGCACAAGTGCTGCTTGCAGCCAAGCCGGGAGACGGGATCAGGGTGGCGGGCTTTTTGGCCGCCAGGAGCCTCAAGCGACGCAGCCCGATACTGCATGTGAATACAGTCGAATTCGTGGAAGGAACACAAAATGGCATTCAAGCCTAAGAGCAAGACCGGTGTAAAGCGCAAGGACGACAAGGGCCGCAGCCTGTTCAAGCGCCGCAAGTTCTGTCGCTTTACCGCCGAAAAGATCGAAGAGATCGATTACAAGGACGTCGAGATCCTCAAGGATTTCATCGCCGAAAACGCCAAGATCATGCCGGCGCGCATCACCGGCACCAAGACCGGCTATCAGCGGCAGTTGTCGACCGCCATCAAGCGCGCGCGTTTCCTGGCGCTGCTGCCCTACACTGACCTGCACCAGTAAGCGAGGACAAGACCATGCAAATTATTCTGATGGAAAAGGTGGTCAACCTCGGCGGCCTCGGCGACGTGGTCAAGGTCAAGGATGGCTATGCCCGCAACTTCCTGATTCCGCAAGGCAAGGCCAAGCGCGCGACGGATGCCAACCGCAAGGTATTCGAGGAAAAGCGCGCCGAACTGGAGCGCATCCAGGCCGAGGCGATCGCCGCGGCCCAGGCCCAGGCCGACAAGATCGGCGGCCTGATGCTGCAAATCACGCGCAAGACCGGCGTCGATGGCCGCCTGTTCGGTTCCGTGTCGACCCACGACATTGCCGAGGCGCTTGCCGTACAGGGTTTCCAGGTGGAGAAGGCAACGATCCGGCTGCCCGACGGCCCGCTCAAGACCATTGGCGACACAGCGGTCCAGATCGCGCTGCATACCGATGTGGTGGCCACCGTGACGGTATCGGTGCTAGGCGAACAGTAAGCCGCATTACCGCGGTAACAGGCGGGCCGCTGACGATTCGTCAGCGGCCCGTTGCATTTTCGGCCGGGAAATTCGATCCACCGCATTTACACAGTTTGTCCACAGTATTTCCACAAGTTGTGCACTTATCACGACCCTGGCCACGGAGTAAACTCGGCGCTTCACATCGGAGATAGCGATGGCCCAAGTCCGTGCCTTTAATCCGCCGCAGCCCGTTGATTCCCAGGTCGCGGCGCTCAAACTGCCCCCGCATTCGATCGAAGCCGAGCAATCGCTGATCGGCGGTCTGCTGATCGACAACGCGGCGTGGGACCGCATCGGCGACGTGGTGCGCGAAACCGATTTCTATCGCGACGACCACCGCCGGATTTTCCGCCACATCGGCAAGCTGATCCAGCAGGGCCGACCGGCGGACGTGGTGACGGTGTATGAATCCATCGAACAGTCGAACGAGGTCGATCAGACCGGCGGCCTCGGCTATCTCGGTGAAATCGCCAACGCGACGCCCTCGGCGGCGAACATCCGCCGCTACGCCGAAATCGTCCGCGAGCGTGCGATCCTGCGGCAGTTGGTCACGGTCGGCGACGAAATCGCCGGCAATGCGCTGAATCCCGCGGGCCGTGATGTCAAAACGCTGCTCGATGATGCCGAGCAGCGCATCTTCCAGATCGCCGAGGCCGGCAACCGCGGCAGCAACGGCTTCGTCGCCATCCAGCCTTTGCTCGGCGAAGTCGTCGAGCGCATGGAAACGCTGCTGGCGCGCGACAGCCAGTCCGATATCACCGGCGTCGCCACCGGCTTCGCCGATCTCGATCGCATGACATCGGGCCTGCAGCCCGGCGACATGATCGTCGTCGCCGGTCGTCCGTCGATGGGCAAGACCGCATTCGCGCTCAACATCGCCGAACACGTCGGTGTTGAACTGCGCTTGCCGGTGGCGATTTTCAGCCTGGAAATGTCGGGTCCGCAGCTCGCCACGCGATTCCTTTCCTCGGTCGGCCGCATCGATCAGAGCAAGCTGCGCACCGGCCGCCTGACCGATGACGAATGGGACCGCATGACGGTCGCGCTGGGCAAGCTGCACGAGGCACCGATCCATATCGACGAGACCGGTGCCATCAACTCGACCGACCTGCGCGCCCGCGCGCGGCGCCTGCACCGGCAGTTCGGCAAGCTCGGCCTGATCGTCATCGACTACCTGCAGTTGATGAGTTCCAACCGCGACGGCGAGAACCGCGCCACCGAGATTTCCGAAATTTCACGTTCCATCAAGGCTCTGGCCAAGGAGTTGCAGGTGCCGATCATCGCCCTGTCGCAGCTCTCGCGCAAGGTCGAGGAACGCAATGACAAGCGTCCGCTGATGAGCGACCTGCGCGAGTCGGGCGCCATCGAACAGGATGCCGACATCATCCTGATGATGTACCGCGAGGAATACTACAAGCCCGACACGCAGGACAAGGGCAAGGCCGAAGTGAACATCGGCAAGCATCGCAATGGCCCGGTGGGCATGGTGCCGCTGACCTTCATCGCCGAATACGCGAAGTTCGAGAACTTCGCTTCAGGTTCGTCGTATAGAAACTGAAGCGAATTTCAGTGCAGGCTGAATGCGGCACGCAAGTTAAGGCGCGAAGCGCCGGCCGGAACCAAAATTTCGGGTGTGCCGCAGTTCGTCTGCGGCGCCGCTCGTTGCGTTCAGAGCACTTCTGCCGCGTGGTCGGCGAGCCGCGAGCGCTCGCCGCGTTGCAGCGTGACGTGGCCTGAATGGGCCCAGCCCTTGAAGCGATCCACCACGTAGGTCAGGCCTGAACTGCCTTCGGTCAGGTAGGGCGTGTCGATCTGGGCGATGTTGCCCAGACAGACCACCTTGGTGCCGGGGCCGGCGCGGGTGATCAGGGTTTTCATCTGCTTCGGCGTCAGGTTCTGCGCCTCGTCGATGATGAGGAACTTGTTCATGAAGGTGCGGCCGCGCATGAAGTTGAGCGACTTGATCTTGATCCGG